>NZ_JAMXSM010000003.1:0-177458 GCF_026131665.1 Anaerococcus sp. NML200574
CAGGAGACAACGCAACATTCAAGATCACACTTCAAAAGCCAATCGCTCTAGAAGAAGGTCTAAGATTCGCTGTTCGTGAAGGTGGTAGAACAGTAGCATCAGGAGTTGTTTCTAAGATAGTTAAATAGTCCCACCATATATAAAGGTTACGGATATATTCGTAATTTCTGAGATAAGGAATGGCCGAGTCCAGAAATTTTATAAGAAGAAGTAAAACTTCTTTAATATGACACCTTGAATAACTAAAAAATAATTTAAATAAGCGGGCCTGTGCTCGCTTTTTTATTTAGGAGAATCTATGATTAAGAAAAAAATTTTTCTTCCATTCTTACTTACTTTAATATTAATACTTACTTCTTGCGGATCTTCTTCAAAAGTTAAAGATGAAAATCCTACAGAAGAAGTAAAAATTGAAGAAAGTAAAAAAATAAGCAAAAAAACTAAGCCTGAAAAAAAGCCAATAGGTGAACCATACGAAATAGGTGTTACCCCTGATGATTATAATATGGATTATGACACCTCTAGACTTTTATCTCTAGAAGATAAAAAAAGTAAGTATTATCCAAAAGATGGGGTAAGGGGCTTATATTTCAACACAGGATCAATAAATATTCCTGAAGTATATGAAGGCATAATGGGAATGATAGAAGAAAGTAACCTAAATGCTGTAGTAATAGATGTCAAAGATGACTGGGGAAATATAACTGTAGATTTTGATACCGATAATGAAGATATACAGTATGCAAATACAAAGCTTATAAATGCTAAAACCTTAATAGATGATCTTCATTCAAGAGGCATATATGTAATTGGTAGAATTACAAGCTTCAAAGACTCAATTATAACCAAAATTCACCCGGAATGGGGCTTTACGAAAGCAGATGGTAGCCTTTGGGCAAATGGCCACCAAGAAGCCTTTATGAATCCATTTTTAAGAGAAGTGCAGGATTACAACATTCATATCGCAGAGCTTGCAGCAGAAGCTGGATTTGATGAAATACAATTTGACTATGTAAGGTTTGCAGAAGGTTTTGAAACATTTGGAGATAGCTTAGATTACTCTAGAGGTGAATATGAGAAAGAAAATATGGATGAAGGAGATAAGAGGGTTGCGGCTATTACAAACTTTGTAAGAAGAGCCAGAGAAAGTATACAAGCTTACGGCATACCAATATCTGTAGACGTATTTGGATATGCTCTACAAGCTGGAAGAGCAAGTGGTATTGGTCAAGATTTCTCTGAAATATCAAATCAGGCTGATATAATGTCATCAATGATATATCCATCCCACTGGGGTCCATATTCATTTGAAATTGAAAAACCTGACTTGGAGCCTTATGAACTAGTTAAAAGATATCTAAAGGAAGAACAAAAAATATTTTCCAAACTTGAGCACAAACCTCAATCCCGTCCATGGATACAAGATTTTACCGCTTCTTGGATAGGAGAGGGAAATTGGATGGAATATGATGCTGATGCTGTACAGGCTCAGATAGATGCGATTTATGAATCAGGTCAAAATGAATATTTGATATGGAATGCAACAAATAAATATTCCAAGGGGGTTGATTATTAAAAAGAGGCTTAGGCCTCTTTTTTAATATAAAAATAAGACTAGTAAACTAGTCTTATAGTCTGTGTTTCTTTCTAAATTGTGAAGGAGTTTCTCCAACTTTTTTCTTAAAAACTTGGTTGAAATAGGACTGAGAATTAAAACCCACTATGGCAGATACTTCTTCCATGGTGTGGTTGGTTGATATAAGAATATTTTTTGAAACTTCAATTCTCTTTAAAATTAAATACTCAATTGGAGTGATTCTATATGATTGCTTAAATTCAGAAATAAGGTGGAACTTATTCATATAAGCCATAGCAGATAGGTCTTCTAATTTGATATCTTCGTGGTAATTAGCATCCATATAAGATTTAATATAGTCAATTTGTCTATTGACTCTCTTATCGTGCTTAACAACTATTTTTTTTCTATATTTTCTGAGTAAATTAATTACTAAAGCACAAGCTAATGAAGAAGCCATAGACCTTGCAAATAAATCGCTTCCCTTATACTCTCTAATTATATCGCTAAATAGTCCTTCAAATTGCAAGGATTTATTTTTATTATCAACGTGGAAATAATTGATATCCATACTTTCATCATTTTTAAGTCCAGCAATTGAAATGCTTTCAATTCCGAAGCCAATAAGCTTGCATGAGCTAATACTTTTATCCACATATAAGGTATGTCCGATATTAGGATTTATTATTACAAGATCACCAGCATTAAAATCTATTACTTCACTTTCTATAGAAAGTTTGCCATATCCTTCAGCTAGATAATAAAAATATGTAAAAGGATGAAACTGAATCCTACTAGCTGCATTTTTGGCAAGAGAATTCTCTTGGGCATCTAATATTCTTATATCAATATTATTTGTTGAATTATCATTTTGTAATAATGGTTGATTGTTATCCATCTTAAACCTCTAATCTTTGATGCAAATTTTATAGAAATTGCGTAAAACACTTCTAAAGTATTAATATTATACTATATTTTTTAGGGATATTTAACAATTTTCATTTCAAAAACCATCACGATTTTAGAAAAAATTAAAATATAAATCATAAAATTTTATAAAAGCCAATTTCTTTAAAATGCTGAAAAAGATAAATTGATATAAAAGCTAATAAAAGTATAGTTTGAATAGGTGATAAGATGAGATTAATATCAGATGATATGGCAAATCAAATAAAGGAAAGTTCAGATATTATAGATATAATTGGCGAATATGTCGACTTAAAAAGAGCGGGCTCCTCCTATAAGGGATTATGTCCATTTCATAACGAGAAAACCCCATCATTTACAGTTGACAAGAAGAAACAATTATTTCACTGTTTCGGATGTGGAGCAGGAGGGGATGTTGTTTCTTTTATAATGCAAAAAGAAGGCCTATCATATCCAGAAAGCTTGGAATTTTTAGCCAATAGAGCAGGAATAAATTTAATTTATCAAAATAACCCTGGGGAAAATAAATATAAAAATCACCTATATGATATCAATAAAGATATAATGATGTTTTTTTATAAAAATTTATTAACCAATAAAGCTCCTCAAGATTATTTAGTAAAGAGGGGATTAAGAAGCAATATAGTTAATACCTTTATGCTTGGCTATGCTAAAGATTCTTGGGATGATTTGCTAAATTATGCAAAATCAAAGGGCTATAAGGAAGAGGACCTTCTATCTTTAGGATTAATAGCTAAGTCTAAAAATGGCAATTATTATGATAAGTATAGAAATAGGGTTATTTATCCTATAATTGATATTTATGGTAGGGTAATAGGTTTTGGTGGTAGGGCAATAGATGATGCCATGCCAAAATATCTAAATTCTCCAGAATCTGAGATATTTAAAAAAAGATATAATTTATATGCTTTAAATAATTTCAAAAAGCAAAATAAAAGAGATTTAATCCTAGTTGAAGGCTATATGGATGTTATAGCTCTCAACAATTGGGGTATAGATATAGCTGTAGCAAGTCTTGGTACAGCCTTTACACTAGATCAAGCAAAACTTGCGAAAAGATATGCTGATAATATCTATGTTTGCTATGATTCTGATGGAGCAGGAATAAAAGCTACTCAAAGAGCTATAGATATTTTTAACCAAGCAGATATAAGCGTAAATATAATTGAGCTTGGAGAGGGTCTAGATCCTGATGATTTTGTAAGAAAATATGGCAAAGAAGCCTTTATCGATAAAATGGATAAGGCCTTAGACCAATATAATTATAGGTATAATCAGATATTAGATTCTTACTCACAAGCAAGTGAGAATGAAAAGTTTGATAAGTTAAATTTATTTATAGAATTTCTTGCAAGCATCAAGCAAGATCTTACACGTGAAATTTTTATTAATAACGTATCAAAGCTATTTGACATTGAAAAATCAACTTTAAAAGAGGCTATTACAAAGTATAATAATAAACAAAATAGAACAAACTTCTTTAATAATAAACCGATTGATAAAAAGGTAATAGTTAAGGAAGAGAAGTTAGATTTTAATCAATATGAATTAGAAATTTTAAGGCTTATTTTTATGCAGCCTGATGATTATAAAGAAGAGTCTGAATATTTTGATAAATTTTTAAAAAATCAAAAATTAATTGATTTTAAAGATTTTTTGATTAATAAAGAACCTAGTAAATTTGACAAGAATGATAAGGATTTTAAATTTATTCTAGCTTATGTTATGAATGATAAGAATCCTATCTTAGTAAATGAGTTAAAAGATAAGATTAGCCTGTATGAAAGGCTCCAAAAGATAAAGAAATTAAGAGAAACTGGGCCTACAATTAGTAAGGGGAGAAATGATGACCAGCGATGATAATAAATTGCTCGAAGATGAAGTTCTTAAAGAAATTGTTGAAGAATTTATCTCGATAAGCGAATCCCAAGATGGGGTAATAACATTTAGTCAGATAAATGAATTCGATGATTTTAATGATTTAGAAATTGAAAATCAAAAGTTTATAATAGAAAAAATTACATCTTCAGGAATAGAAATCGTGGAAAAGTCTGAGACTGAGTTAGACAAAGAGGAAGAAGTTGAAGAAGAAATTGACGATGATGAAGATGAAGATATCGATGAAGAAGAGATTGAAAAGGAAATAGATAAGTCTGTAGATGATTTGGCTGGCCTTAAGCTTGATGATCCCGTAAAAATGTATTTAAAGGAAATTGGTAAAGTAAATCTCTTAACAGCAACCGAAGAAATTATTTTATCAAGAAGGATGGAAGCTGGAGAAATAGCCAGAAAAGCTTTAAATGGTAATAAATTTAACAAGCAAAATAAGACTAAACTTGCCAATGATGTATTTTTTGGTGATTTAGCTAAGATATTGACCAATGCTAGTGATAAGCTATCTATAGGCCAAGAAATAGATTCGGAAACAATCGAAGACTTAGATGGTTTGGTCAATATGGGTCGCTTGTTTAACCAAGTTATGACAGATGACCTTGATAAGGACCAGCTTGAGCAGCTTAATGCGAAAATTTTGATATGCAATATAGCCCAACAATCAGTTAATGATGATGACTTAAGCAAGAGGGAAGCAAATATCTTATGTGACCTTTTCGATTCCTTTGACCATATGTTAAAAATTATCGAAAATTCTGAAGTTGTAAATTTGGTGTACCAATCATTTAATGATTTACTTAAAAAAGCAGCCAACAAGGACTTCATTAAGACAAATGATCAGATGGTAATAGATAATCTAATAAAAATATCAGAACTTGCTGGTCGCCTTGAAAATAAAGATAAGTTAAATGATGATGAATCATCATTTTTAGTCTACATGATAAATAAAAGAGATTTTGCTCTTAAAATGTTAAACAATGAAGAATTTACAAGCCAAGAGATAAGAGAATTAAAAAATCAGATAATAAAGTCACAAAGGGCTAAGGAAAAACTAGCTGAAACAAATTTAAGGCTAGTCGTATCCATAGCTAAAAAATACGTAGGCCGTGGAATGAACTTCTTAGATTTAATTCAAGAAGGAAATATGGGTCTTATGAAGGCAGTCGATAAATATGACTACAACAGGGGTTTTAAGTTTTCAACCTATGCCACTTGGTGGATTAGGCAGGCTATTACCCGTGCTATAGCAGACCAAGCTAGAACAATAAGGATACCGGTTCACATGGTAGAAACTATAAATAAGCTTGTAAGAATTCAAAGGCAATTGGTGCAGGATTTGGGACGTGATCCATCAAATGAAGAAATAGCTGAAGCTATGGGCATAGATGTAGATAAGGTATCAGAGATTAGAAAGATTGCCCAAGAACCTGTAAGTCTTGAAACACCAATAGGTGAAGAAGATGACAGCCACTTGGGAGATTTTATAGAAGATGATAGTGCGATAGATCCAGGCGAGGCAGCAAATTATTCAATGCTAAGAGAGCAACTAAACGAAGTTCTCTCATGCCTGGGTGCTCGTGAGAAAAGAGTCCTACAATTAAGATTTGGCTTAATTGATGGTACCCCACGTACCCTAGAAGAAGTTGGCAAAGAATTTGATGTAACTCGTGAAAGAATTAGACAGATAGAAGCAAAGGCTCTTAGGAAATTAAAATCTCCTAATAAGAGCGAATTATTGAAAGACTTTTTATAAAATGGAAGATAAGAAAAGATTATTAGATATAGTTAAAATACTAGATAAAAATAAAAAAGTCATAGATGTAGGAACCGATCATGGATTGGTTCCTTTATATTTGGCAAAAAATAATATATCAAAAGATATAATAGCAACAGACATCTCAAAACCATCTCTGCAGAAGCTTATAGATAGGTTAGATGATAATACATCAAAGATAATAAAAACTGTCCATACAGATGGTTTTAAGGGTCTTAAAAGCGAACCTAATCAGGTAGCTATTATTGCAGGTATGGGAGCAAACACAATTATTGATATAATAAATGATAGTATAGAATTTGTAAGAAATTTAGATTATCTCATTATAGAATCAAATATTAATACAAGTTTACTTAGAGAATATCTAATGGAAAATGATTTTGATATTGAATTAGACTTTTTAACCTATGAAAAAAGAAAATTTTACGATATTTTAAAGGTTAAAGATAAGAAAACAAGAGATTTGTCATTTGAAGAGTACTATTACGGTTTTACAGATATTGAAAATAAGAGCAAACTTCTTTTAGAAAAGCTAAAAATAGACAAGGATAAAAATAAGAATTTCCTTAATCATATAAAAGAAAATTCTGACGATAAAAAAGCTATTAAAAAGATAGAAGATAGGTTAGAAGCGATAAGAAAGGTGGAAGAAAGGTGCAAATAAAAGATTTAATTAGCAAATTAGAAGAAAAGTATCCTTTTTATTTACAAGAAGAATGGGATAATTCTGGCTTACAAATGGGAAATCCTGAAGATGAATTAAGAGGAGTCGTCTTATCCTTAGATTTAGAAGAGGAAAGTATAGACTTAGCTATTGAAAAGAGAGCGAATTTAATAATTACTCATCATCCTTACTTATTTTCACCAACTAAATCCATTGATTTTAGGAATAGTTTCTATAATAGATTAGAAAAAGCGATTAAAAATGACATCACAATTTTCGCCTTCCATACTAATCTTGATATAGCAGAGGGTGGAGTAAATGATAATCTTGGAGAGATAATTGGCTTAAAAGATATGAAAAGCTTAGAGCAAGGTAAAGAACTTGGCCTTGGAAAGTACGGTAATATTGAAAAAATAAATGCTAAAGATTTTCTTAGTCAAGTAAAAGAAAAGTTGCAAGCCAATGAAATTATTTGCTATGGAGATGTTAACAAAGAAATAGAAAAGGTAGGAATATGTGGTGGTGCAGGTGCCTCCTTATTAGATGATGCTATAAGCCTAAATTGCGACTTATTTATAAGCGGAGACATAAAGTATCATGAAGGTATGGATTATGCAAATAAGGGCCTAATTATTGCCGATTTAGGACATTTTGCAAGCGAGAACCATATAATATACAAATTAGAAAAAGAAATAAAGAAAATAATAGGAGATGAAGTTTTTACCTTTTCAAAAACAGACTCATTTAGAACCTTTATTTGAAATTTTTAAAAATAAAGATAAAATACAATACGGAGTAAATTAGATAATCGCGGGGCTTAGGCCACGAGGAAAGTCCGTGCACCATAGAGCAAGGATGCTTGATAACGTCAAGTAGGAGTGATCTTCAGGCAAGTGCAACAGAAAGTATACCGCCAAAATTTGGTAAGGTTGGAATGGCGAGGTAAGAGCTCACCAGCTGTCCTAGTGATAGGCAGGCTATGTAAACCCCATCCGGTGCAAGAACAAAAGGACGCAAAAGGGCTTGCTCGGTCCTGTCCGCAAAATGGTAGTTCGCTTGAGCTTACTAGCAATAGTAAGCCTAGATAGATGATTATCCACGACAGAACACGGCTTACAGATTTACTCTTTACATAATTACTACAGAATTGGTTACAAAAAACAAAAGAGCTGTAGGAAAAAATTACACTTTAACCGGTTACATTTTATAAATATTGGGTAATTTCGGAATAATCCTCAATAAGTATAAAAAAATCCTTATAAAGTGTAATTTTTTTGTAACTAATTATTGACACTTTTGTAAAAAAGATATAAGATATAGTCAGATTTCAAAATAAAACAATAGATTTAACAATTCATAACAATTATGGAGGAGTTATTAATAATGAATAAGAAAAACATAGGTGCGGCGCTTTCAGTTATAGCTGCATCAGCTGCTGTAGCAACAGCATACGCTACAACAGTTACAGATTTACAAAATGATAAACATACAAATTCTTTAATATCTGAGGAAAACAAAGAAGTTGAAAGCTCATCTTCTTTCGTAAAAAGCGATTATACTAAAGAAGTAAAAAATACAAAAATTGCCGGCCAAAAGAGAAATACAGCTAAGGCTAGCAAAGAAATAAAAGAAAACATACTAATTGAGAAAACTGCTCAAAATTTAGTTAAGCCACAAATTATTAAAGCTGAAAAAATAGCTGAAGAAAAAGCGAATCAAGAAGCAGCTAAAGAAATTGTAAGCTATGACGATAAAGATGAAAATGGTGTAGTTAAATATGATGACTCAGACCTTGACCAAGTAATAGTAGATAATTCTAAAGCTAGCGAAAAAGTAGTAGAATATGATGATTCTGCTATAGAAGAAGATGTCGCAGAAAGCCCAGCTAAAGAAGTAGTTACATATCAAGATGATAACGATGTGGAAACTAAAGAAGAAGCGGTAGAAACACAGTCAACAAAACAAGAAGTTAAGGCTCCAGCCTTAGAAGATAAATTTGTAAATACAAATAGTTTAAATATAAGAACAAGCAAAGATGCTAGTAACAACTCAAATATCCTTAGATCAATCAAGGCTGGGGATAAGATAGTAGGTTATGTAGATGGTGAATGGTTTGTAACAAATGAAGGTTATGTAAACCTAGCTTACCTATCAAACGCATATCCAAGTGCTCTAGTTGAACAAATAAAAGCAGAAGAAGCAAAAGTTGCAGAAGAGGCAAGAAAAGCTGAAGAAGCAAGAAAGGCTGAAGAAGCTAAGAAAGCAGAAGAGGCCAAAGCTCAAGAATCTGCTCAAAAAGCACAAGCACCAGTAGTTAGAGAAGCAATCTCAAATGCTGAAGAAGCTGTAGCAGTAGAATCAACACAAAATACTCCACAAGTTAACCAGAACGCTCAATCAGCAGCAGGAATAGCTAGTCAATACGTTGGGTCTGCTTATGTTTGGGGTTCATCAGATCCAAGTGTAGGTTTTGATTGCTCAGGGCTAACATCTTATGCTTATAGACAAATAGGGGTAAGCTTACCTCACAGCTCACAAGCCCAATTTAACAATGGATATGCAGTAGAATTAGGCAACCTAAAGGCAGGAGACTTAGTATTCTTCTCATTTGGTGGAGGATCTATTGATCACGTTGGAATTGTAACAGGATCAGATGGTACTTTCGTACACGCATCTACTCCAGAAACAGGCGTTAGAGTTGATAATTTATTCAACGGATCATACCAAAGAGCATACAGAGGAGCTAGAAGAATATTCTAGAAAAAATATAAGCATCCAGAAGCAAAAGCTTTTGGATGTTTTTTCATGGAGAAAAATGAATTTATTAAATACTAAAAATTTAAGAGATGAACTTCTTAATAAACTAAAAAATAATAATTTTAAAAATAAAATCCTACTATTAAGTAAAAATCCAAATAAGGAAGCTGTATTTTATAAAAACGTAATAATCAAAAGATGTGAAGAGTTTGGAATATCTTACGTAGAAAAAGAATTTGATAGAGAAAATAATGATGAAATAATTTCCTTTATAAATTCTTTTGACAAAGCGGATGGCTTTATCATCTTAGCACCTTTTGGCTCAGGTGAAGATTTGACATATTTAAAAGAATCAATCAAAATTAGAGACTTAGATAGTTTTACTTTCAAATCTTTAGGCAAGTCTATGGAAGGGTGGATAGATTTTCTTCCTGCTACATCAAGAGCTATTGTAAAATTTTTAGAAAACCAAGAAATAGATTTTAGGGGCAAAAACATAACGATTGCCAATAGGACAAGTGTAATAGGAAAGCCCCTATCTATGTATTTAGCAAGTAGGAGTGCAAATGTAAGTGTAATAAATAGCTCTTGTCAAAATCCTAAAACTTTTATCAAAAACTCTGATATTTTTATATCAGCAATAGGGAGTGCATCTTATTATGATCAAACTTATTTTAAAGATGATAGCTTAATAATAGATGTTGGAACTTCGTATATAAATGGTAAGATAGTAGGAGATGTAGACGTAGAGTCTATAAGTGAAATGAATGTCGATTACCTAGGAAGCAAAAGTGGTATAGGCGCGATTACCACGCTTACCTTGTTGGAGGGAATGATAGATAATGCCAATAGTAAATAATGAAAATGATTTAAAAAGATATAATGAGTTTGTAAGAAATAGTCCTTACGCTAGACCAATGCAAGATACAGCTTGGTCAAAAATTAAAAACAACTGGACAAATGATTATGTATACATAGAAGAAAATAAGCAGATAATTGCTGCAATGTCTGTGATAGGAATCAAAAATACAAACGGTAAACACTTCTTATATGCTCCTAGAGGGCCAGTATGTGATTTTAGGGATACAAAGCTAGTTGAACAATTAATAAAGGAAGCAGAGCCTTTAAAGGACAAATACGATGCCTTTCTTTTAAGAATGGACCCAGAGTTAGTCTTTGATGAGAAATTAGTCTATGATTATAGGAAATTAGGTTATGATTTTAGAAGTGTGGGTCTTGATACTCATTCATTCACCCAACCAAGATACAATATGATAATAGATTTAACTTGTCATAATGAAGATGAAATATTTGAAAGCTTTTCATCAAAGGGAAGGTACAACGTTAGAAAATCAATAAGAGCAGGGATAAAGACAGTTATAAAAACTGACGAAGAAGGCTTAGATATATTCTATGAACTTACAAAAATAATGGCGGAAAGACAAGAAATTGGCCATAGACCAAAAGATTATTACCAAAGGCTAATAGAATATCTAGATGCAGAAATATTTATATCATATTTTGAAGATAAGTCTCTTTCAGCATCCTTATTAATTCCTTATGGAAATAAGGTTTATTACCTATATGCAGCAAGCTCAAACGAGCTCCGCAACAAGATGCCAAACTATAATATGATTTGGGAAGAAATAAAATGGTGTCTAGAAAAAGGTTATGATTATCTAGATCTAGGTGGTACCTTTAGTTTAGATTCAAAAGATGGTCTATATAGGTTTAAGCAATCCTTCTGCTATCCGGATAAGTATTCTAACTTTATAGGTGAATTAGATGTTGTCTATGATAGAGAAAAATACGAAGAATTTTTAATTACAAAATAGAAAAACTCCTCAATGAGAGGAGTTTTTTATGGTTATTATTTACTTAATTGTTTAGCAACCCTAACAGCTTCCTCATATTCAGGAAGATCGGTATTTTGCTCTAAGTATTGGACATATTTTATTGTATTATCCTTATCAACTACAAATACGGACCTATTTAAAAGTTTTAATTCTTCAATTAAGGTTCCATATTTACTTGAAAAATCTCTTGTATTATAGTCTGAAACAAACTTAATTTGGTCAGCTTTCTTATTTTTCTTAAATCTTATTTGGGCAAAAGGTAAGTCATTTGATACTGTTAGGACTATAACATTATCTGGTAAAAACTCAGTTGCTTTTTGAAACATCTTTGTTTGAAGTTCACATACATCCGTATCAAGAGAAGGGACAACAGAAATTATTTTGATTTTTCCATCTTCTTCATCATAAAAATTATAAGGGCTTAGGTCCATCTTATTGGCAACAAAATCAGGTGCCTTATCTCCAACTTTTAGTTCTTCACCTAATACAGTTATATCTACAGTACCGAATTTTCCTCTTCTTGTCATAAAATTCTCCTTCATTTATTCATCCTATTAGCAATATTGTATTACAAGAGCATAAATTATCAATGATTTTAAAATATTAATCTTTAAGTTATTGTAAATAAGGCAAAGATGGAGTATAATTAGCTAGTATGAATTAATAAGGAGGCAAAATGGCTAATTTAGTTTTACAAGCAGAAAAAAGAGAAGCTACTGGTAAAAATAAAGTTAACAAACTTAGAAGTAATGAACTTATACCAGGAGTAGTTTATGCCAAAAATCAAGAAAATGTAAATGTTCAATTCGAAGCTAGAGAATTTGATAAAGTTCTTAGACAAGCTGGAACATCTACAATTATAACACTAGATGTCAATGGAGAAGGTAAAGAAGTACTTATCAAGGATTTCCAAACTCATCCATACAAAAACCAATTTTTACATGTAGATTTTCAGGCTATAGACCAAAATCAAGCAATCAGAGTTACTGTTCCAGTTAACCTAATCGGTAGAGATGACCTAAATGCTGATGCGGGAGTACTAGTACAAAATATAGATGTAGTAGAAGTAGAATGTCTACCAAAATACATCCCACAAACAGCAGATGTTGAAATCAAAGACCTACAAATTGGTGAAAACAAAACAGTTGCTGATCTTGACATCTTCAAAGATGAAAATATCAATGTACTTGCTGATGCAGAAGAAGTTATCTGCTCACTACAAGAAGTATCTGAAGAAGAAATCATTGACGATGAAGAAGAAGCAGCAGATGCAGCTGATGTACCAACAGTTGATGAAACTGAAGAATCTGAAGATAACGAATAATATTTAAAGCCATTGCTCTTTATTATAGACAATGGTTTTTTTATTTGGAAATTTTAAAGAAAAAATACTCCTAGACTTATTTTAGGAAAATATAGTATAATGGATATATGAGCGGAAAATTTATAGTATTTGAAGGACCAGACGGGTCTGGAAAAACAACCATATTAGAAAAAGTTAAGACGATATTAGAAAATGACTCTCATCCTGTAAGCTTCTATAGGGAGCCAGGTGGAACACCCATTTCTGAAAAAATCAGATCAATAATAATTGACAATGAAAATTCCGAGATGTCAGCAAAGACTGAAGCTCTCCTATTTGCAGCAAGTAGAGCTCAGCTTGTGGAAGAAAGAATTAAACCTGATTTAAAAGCAGGAAAAATTGTAATTTGTGATAGATTTGTATTAAGTTCTTTATTATATCAGGGATTAGGAAGAAATTTGGGTATAGATAAGATAAAGAATATAAATAATTTTGCAACAGAAGGTCTTAAGGCTGACTTAAACATATTTTTCAATATTGACTATAAGACAGCTTTAGAAAGAAAAAGAGCCAATTTTTCTGCAGATAGACTAGAAAACGAAGATTTTTCATTTCACAAAAAGATCTTTGATGGCTATATGCAAATGGCTGATCTCTATAAAGACGAAATAGTAAAGGTAGATGCTAGAAAGTCTATAGAAGATTTAACAGAAGATGTAATCAAAATTATTTATGGCTTATTGGAGGAATAAAATGAAATTATTAGTAGCTATAGTACAAGATGCAGACGTTAATTTTTTAATCGATGCCCTAACAGATGAAGGTTATAGGATAACAAAGCTTTCAACAACAGGTGGATTTTTAAAAAAAGGCAACACTACCCTCTTAATAGGTGTGGAAGAAGTTAAATTAGACGAAGCACTTGGAATAATAGAAAAGAATTGTAAGAAAAGAAATACCACTACAACAATAATAAATCCTACAGGTGAAAGCTCACTAATAAGCACAACAGTACCTATAGAAATAAGTGTAGGTGGGGCAACGGTATTTATAATTGATGTTGAAAAATATGTACAAATATGACCATATTAGAAAGGCAATTAGCAAATAATAATTTATCTAATGCCTACATAATAGAAGGAGAGGATGTAGGATATAATTTAAAGTACTCCCTAGATTTTGCAAAGGAAGTATTTGATTCTTACGATGTAAAGTCAAGTATAAATTCTGACTTATCAGTAATAGATAAGGAAATAATAGACATATCTACAATTAGGACGCTAATAAAAGATATGGTAATTAGACCTACAAATGGGAAAATCAAAATTTATATAATCCATAATGCTCAAAATTTGAGGATTGAGGCAGCAAACGCCATGCTAAAAAGTCTTGAAGAGCTTAAGGATTATATACTTATAATTTTCACAACAGATAATAGCGGGAAATTACTTCAAACTATAAGGTCAAGATGTCAAATAATTAGTATATCTAATGGAAATTATAAAAACGATATTGATTTTGAGAGACTTTCCGATATAATTAGAGAGATTTATGAGGGAAATCTCTCCTTTTATTATAAAGAGAGAGATTATTTATTAGCCTATAAGGATAAAAAAGATGAATTAATATCATCAATCCTTGAAATTTATAAAGGATTAATTGATTTAAAATATAAAAGTAAAAAGCCATACAGATCAAGCTATGCATATAATCTAGAAAAACTTAGCCAAATGGATTTAAATGTTATAGAAAGATTAATCAGTAAGCTTGAAGAAATACAAATTGCTTATAGGAATAATATTAATTTTGAATTAAGTATAGAAAATATATTTTTTAATATATATAGAGAAGGCAGGAAAGATAAATGAATGTAGTTGGAATAAGATTTAAAAATGCTGGCAAAATATATTATTTTAAGGCCAATGATTTAAACCTTTGTTTTAAAGATAAGGTGATAGTCGAAAGCTCAAATGGTCTAGAACTAGCAGAAGTAGCGCTTGCAAATATAGATATTGACAAGGATAAGTTTGACAAAGACTTATCAAGTGTAATAAGAAAGGCAAGCTCAAGAGATTTAGAGATAGATGAATCAAATAAAGAAGAAGCCCAAGAAGCAATGGAGCTTGCAAAAGAAAAAGTAAGAGACCATCAGCTAGATATGAAAATTGTAGAAGGTGAATACAGCTTTGATAAAAGCAAAATTACTTTTTATTTCACATCGGAAAATAGGGTAGACTTTAGAGCTCTTGTAAAAGATTTAGCGTCAATATTTAAGAATAGAATTGAGTTAAGACAAATCGGTGTTAGAGACCATGCTAAGCTTAAAGATTTTCATGGCTCATGTGGACAAAAAACTTGCTGCTCTCGTTTTATGACAGAGTTTAATCCTTTATCAATAAAGATGGCCAAAGACCAAGGAATAACCTTAGATCCAAATAAGATATCTGGAGTATGTGGTAGACTTATGTGCTGCTTAGATTTTGAGGAAGATAATTATCTAAAAGCTAAAAAAGAGCATCCTAAAAAGGGCCATAAAGTTTCTACTGTAGATGGAGTAGGTACGGTGGTAGATAATGATTACATTAGAGGTTTGTGTAAGGTTAGGTTAAACCTTGATGAAAGCGATGAGGAAATAGAAGAATTTTATAGGATAGAAGATATAAGCAAAGACAGATGATAATAATTATCATTATGAATAATTAATCAGATTTCTAGAATATTTTAATAAAATTTCATGTTTTACTTGACATATTATGAATATTATTGTATACTAATCATATAATAAACATAGGAGGAAATTATGGCATACAGAATAGATGAAAATACTTGTATTTCTTGTGGTTCATGCGAAGGTGAATGCCCAGTAGGAGCAATCTCTCAAGGCGATGCTGCTTTTGAAATTGATGCAGATGCTTGTATAGATTGTGGTTCATGCTCAGCAGTTTGCCCAGTAGAAGCAATCGACCAAGAATAATTTCATAGTACATAAAGAATAAGAGACCCCTTTGGGGGGTCTTTTTATATGCAAAATATAATTCTTAAATAATCCTTATTTGTAGTAGGTTAAGATAATACTTGAGTAAAGCAAAAATTAAGGTATTATCTATACAAAATATCTTAGTCGAAAAAATATTTTTGATGATTAATATTAAGATACTTTATTTGTAAATTTAAAACTCAAATAATTATATTCAAGGAGTAAGAAGTGAAAAGAGTAGTAGGACTTGCTATACTAGGATATGGTACAGTTGGCCAGGGGATAGTAAAGCTAATTAGAGAAAAACAAGATTCAATTAAATTCTATACTAATGCAGAAATTGAAATAAAAAAAGTTTTAGTTAGAAAAGTTAGAGATTCTTATGGAGTTGATATTGATAAAGATTTACTTACAACAGACTTTGATGAAATAATAAATGATTCATCTATAGATATAGTTGTCGAAGTTACATCATCAGTTGATCAAGCTAAGGATATGATGCTTAAATCTATGAAAAATGGCAAGCATGTAGTATCGGCAAACAAGGCTGCTATTAGTAAATATTTTCCTGAATTAAATGACCTTGCTAGGGATATGAATCTTCACTTCCTTCACGAAGCGGCAGTTGCTGGAGGGATTCCAGTTTTAAAACCCCTTGGGGACCTTGTAATGGAAAATGAAATCACTAGGGTTAGGGGGATTTTAAATGGTACATGCAATTATATTCTATCTAAGATGACTGAAGAAGGACTTGATTATAGCGATGTCTTAAAAGAAGCTCAAGATTTAGGATATGCTGAAGCTGACCCAAGTGCAGATGTTGAAGGTTTTGATACCCATAGAAAGTTAAGAATTCTATCTACAATGGCTTTTAGGCAAGAAGTCAGTGAGGATGATATACTCGTAGATGGTATTTCTAAAATTACAGCAGATGATATTAGAATTCTTAAAGATAATGGCAGGACTATAAAACTAATAGGTGATTCCTATATTGAAGATAACAAGATTAAGGCCTGTGTTGCCCCGATAGGAGTATATTCAGACTCATATTTTGCATCTGTAAGAGGTGCCTTTAACTCTGTTACTGTCTTTGGTGATATGGTAGGAGAACTTAAATTTTATGGCCAAGGTGCAGGCATGCTTCCTACAGCCAATGCTATCATAAATGACATAATAGATATTATTTTTGATAGACAATCCAAGGTAAGACTTGGCGAAGGTCTAAATAGAAAGATAGATAGCAGTGATATAAGGGCTGATTTTTATCTAAGATATGACAGAAATCTTGTAAATTTAGATGATTTTGATGAAGAAGTTATCGATGATAAATTAAAGGCAAGTCTAATAAGGGATGCAAAATATGTTGATTTAAAGGAAAGACTAGATGCTGATCCTAATTCTCTTATAGTTAGACTTGAAGGTAGGAATTACTAATGAAATACGTATCCACAAGAACAGACAGAAGCCAAATAAATCCAAGCCAAGCTATAATTAGGTCTATAGCAGATGATGGTGGCCTGTTTGTGCCAATGAATTTTCCTTCCTTAGGAGACTTATCTAAGCTTATTGATCTAGATTATAGAGAACTTGCTAGCTACATTTTAAAGATGTATTTTGATGATTTAGGAGATAAGCTAGATATCATTGTAAAAAAGGCTTATGATCAAAAATTCCCAGAGGAAGTTGTAAAGATTAAAGAAACAAATGCCTTTATAATGGAGCTATACCATGGTATAACTCATGCTTTTAAGGATATGGCCCTATCAATACTTCCTTTTTTACTTAAGGCTTCATTAGAAGTAAATGGAGATGATAAGAAAGTTTTAATCCTCGTTGCCACATCTGGAGATACAGGAAAGGCAGCCCTAGAAGGATTTAAGGATGTAGATGGGGTAAGGGCAATGGTCTTTTATCCAAAAGATGGGGTATCAGCCATTCAAAAGCTACAAATGATAAGTCAAGAAGGGGAAAACCTAAATGTTTTTGCTATAAAAGGAAATTTCGACAATGCCCAAACAGCAGTAAAAGATGCTTTTAATGACAAGGAATTTAATAAAAAAATCCTAGAAAAAGGCTATGAATTATCATCGGCAAATTCTATAAATATAGGTAGGCTCATCCCACAGGTTGTTTACTATGTTTACACCTATCTAAGACTAGTACAAAATAAAAAAATAAAACTTGGTGAAAAGGTAAATATTGCTGTGCCTACAGGCAATTTCGGAAATGTTCTAGCTGCTTTTTATGCAAAAAACATGGGGCTTCCTATTAATAAATTGATCATAGCTTCAAATGATAATAAAATCTTAACAGATTTTTTTAAAACTGGGTCTTATGATTCAAATAGAAAGTTGATTTTAACATCATCTCCATCTATGGATATATTGATTTCTTCAAATCTTGAAAGACTATTATATCACCTATCTGATGGAAACTATAAAAAAGTGGCCGAAGCCATGGAATCTTTAAACAAAGATAAAATTTATCTTTGGGATAAGAACTATGATGATTTAATCTATGCAAACTTTGCAGGCGAAGAAGATGTAAAAGATGCAATAAAAAGTACTTATGATTCCTACAAATATTTAATAGACCCCCACACAGCTGTTGCTGTAAGTGTTTATGAAAAATATAAAAAAGAAACAGGCGATGATACACAAACAATAATAGCATCAACAGCCAATCCCCTTAAGTTTCCTGACAAGGTTTTAAATTCCCTAGGAATTGATGGAGGAGATGATGATTTTGAGAAGCTTGAAAAAATAGGAGAGCTTATGGCTAATGAAGTTCCTGAAAATCTATCAGCCTTGAAGGATATGGAAGTAATCCATAAGGATATAATCGATCCATCTAAGCTAAAAGAAGAAGTTTTGAGGAAATTAAAATGAAGGGATTTATGATCAAGGTACCTGCAACAAGTGCAAATGTAGGTTGTGGCTTTGATAGTTATGGTTTATCACTTAATCTTTATAATAGTTTTAACTTTAGGGAAGGTGATGAATTTAGAGAGGATAACCTAGTTATAGAAGCCTATAAATATACTTTTTCTTACCTAGGAAAGGAAGCTATTCCTATAGAGGTAGAAATAGATGGGCTAGTGCCAATGACAAGGGGTCTTGGGTCTTCATCAACTTGTATCGTTGCAGGAATTTATGCTGCCCTTTACATCTTAGAAGGAAAAATTGATAAGGATTTAGCCCTTGATATTGCAGTAGAGATAGAAGGCCATCCAGACAATGTAGGACCTGCAATATTTGGAGGACTTTTGCTTTGTGTAAGGGATGGGGAGAGAGTTTATCATAAAAAAATAATACCAAATAAAAATCTTGAATTAATCGGTCTAATTCCTGACTTTAAGCTAAGGACAGAAGATTCCAGAAATGTGATATCTGATAAACTTCTACTAAAAGATGCTATAAATAATATACAAAGAGCGGCTGTTCTTGGCTTTGCCCTAAAAGATTTAGACAAGGATTTAATAAAAATTTGTCTATATGATAAAATCCACCAGCCATATAGGAAATCCTTAATAAAAGGCTATGATAAAATATATAATAAATCATTAGAGCTTGGAGCACTAGGTGTTTACTTAAGTGGAGCAGGTCCTACAATGATGCTAATAGCAGATAAGAGAGATGATATTTTTGATGATATCAAAAAAAATATGGCAAGTGATTTTTCAACTTGGCAGGTAAAAAAACTTAAAATTGACCCAGAAGGGGCATATATAGAAAATTTATAAAAAAGGCTAGCTTTAAATAGCTAGCCTTTGTAGATGGAGCTAGAAACAGGACTTGAACCTGCAACTTCCGGTTTACGATACCGTTACTCTACCATTGAGTTATTCTAGCATAAATACATTTTACTAGTATTTTTTTATTTCGTCTATATAATATATAGTGTTAGAATTAAATAATTAGAATGGAGCAAAAATGGACTATTCAATAATTTTAGAGCAAATTTACAATTTTATAATAAATAATCAATTTATAGGATTTGCAATAGGAGCTTTTCTTGTCCTAATCATTCTATATATTGCATCAAAGACCTTTAGAAAAAGCGGCTTATTTTTACTGACAACAAGCTTTTTAATGGATTTGAGTATAAGGAGTTTGCCATTTGATATATATAACAACTACCCTTATGTTTTCAATATTGTTATAGGCCTTTACATAGCAGCTTTCATAGATTTTTTGATAAGAGTTTTGTTAATTTTAATTAAGCTTAAAAAGAAAGAAAAGCGTGAAGATTCATCCCTAAAGAATTTTGTGAAATTTACTGGGATAAGACCTTTTTTACTTATGCTTATCGTAAATCTTGTTAATTTTAATAATGTCTTACCTAAAAACATTATAAATCTTTTAACAAGTCTTTCTTTTTTGTATATGGTTTTTAAGACCTTATATTCGACTTATCAATATCTGAGCCAAAAAGAAAATATAGTTATAGACGATCAGATGGATTTTTCGGATATAGATGCTTATTTATCATCAGATAATAAAAATTCTAAGAAGCGCCATAGAAGAGTGCTTAAAAATAAAAGTAGTATAGAAGAGGCAAAAGAGAAAATAGATTCAAAAGGGCCTATTCCTATGTCAAATTTCAAAAAGAAATTAAAAGCTGATGAACCAATAGAAAAAATTGAAAAAGATCTCTCTAATACAGATATAATTAATTTGATGGCTAGTTCAAACAACTTAGTAACTACAATGACTCTAACAGATTTGAATACAAAAAAAACAATCTCTTACAAGAGTGAGAAAGCAAAATTTAATTTATTAGAAGATGACTCCTACAGGGTAGATTTAGAATTTGAAGTTATAAATGATTATGACTATGGAAGATTTATGGATATTCTTTTAGCCTATGATGAAGCTAGGGAAAGGTATAAATTCGAGTTAAGTATAGATGATAACAAATCAAGAGAGCTAAAGATGGTTTTCTTTGATCCAAGTCATATTGATAAAGTAAATGAGAAAGATCATAGCTTAGCTGGTAAAACTATATCTTTAATTTTTCCGAAATATAAGATAAACTTCATTAAAGGAAACTACCAATGATAAACAGAGAAGAACTATTAAAATCATGGAAATCTGATAGGAGATTTCTAAGTACAAGTGCTTTAAAGGTAATAGCATCTACAGCCATGCTTCTAAGTCACCTAGCACAATCATTTTTATTATATGGTTTAGGATATATTAAACTTGCAGATACTTTCATGCTAATAGGTAGGATAGCTATGCCAATATTTTCCTTTCTATTAGTCCAAGGGATTATACTAACAAGTGATATTAAAAAATACTTGGCTAGGTTATTAATTTTTGCCTTTATTTCAGAAATATTTTATGACCTAGCCTTTACAGGAACGGTTTTTGACTTTTCAAGGCAAAATGTATTTTTCACCTTATTTTTGGCTGGAACCATGCTTTATATATGGCAAATAGCTGAAGAAATGGATACTTTCAAGAAAATATTACTTATTTGTTTGTCATTTATAAGTGTATCATTAATAGCTATTGCCATAAAAGCTGACTATACTTATAAGGTAATCACAGCTATTGGTCTATTATATTTTGCAAGAAATAGTAAAATAATGACAGGCCTTGCGATTTTATTGTCATTTGCCTTTTCGCGATTCACTAGAGGCTATGCGGTTTATATTCCTTACATGGTTTATTTATCTATACCACTCATATTTTTATATAACGGACAAAAAGGTAAATCTAGCAAGTGGGGATTTTATATATTTTATCCAGCGCATTTATTAATTATATATATATTGAAAATTATTTTATTATAAGGGATTTATGAATATTACAGAAATTTTATCAAAAGAATTAAATATTAAAGAAGACTCAATAGACAATGTTATCAAACTCTTGGATGAAGGCTCAACAGTAGCCTTTATAGCTAGGTATAGGAAGGAAGTTACAGGTAATCTTACAGATGTAGAGATAAGAGATATTGAAAAAAATCTCAACAAGCTAAGAAATATCGAAAAAAGGCAGGAAGAAATAATAAATGCCATTGATAATAAGGGCCAGCTAACAGATGAATTAAAAGAAAAAATCTTAGCAACTAACACCCTTACAATCTTAGAAGATATCTACGCACCTTTCAAATCTAGAAGAAAGACCAGGGCTGATATAGCTAGGGAATTTGGACTTGATAAGTTTTTAGATAAGCTTCTTACAGATATTAGCGATGAAGAAGCAGCCATAAAGGAAGCTATTAATTATAAGCAAGAAAATTTAGAAGATGAAAAGGAAATTATAATAAGAGCTCTAGATATACTTGCAGAAGACATTGCGAATTCAATAGAAGCTAGAAATATTATAAGAAGAGATGGCCTTGTGAGGGCATGTCTAGTGAGCAAGCTTAAGGCAGAAGAAGATAATCTTTACGAAAATTACCATGATTTTTCTAAAAAGCTTAAGGATTTGAAATCTTTTCAAATTTTAGCTATAAATAGGGCTGAAAAAGAAGATATATTGACTGTAAAGATTGAGTTTACTGATGATTATAACAAAAACTTAATCTATAAGCTCATAAGTCAGGATAAGACCTATAATTCTTACCAAGAAGGCTTGGTAAAAGCTACAATCGATGATGCTTACAAGAGACTGATGCTTCCATCAATTACAACTGAACTTAGAAATAAGCTTACAGAAGAAGCTAGCGATGAGTCTATTAGAGTCTTTGGAGATAACCTAAAGCCTTATTTGTTGCAAAGGCCTATCAAAGGTCAGGTTGTAATAGGACTTGACCCAGGCTTTAGGACAGGTTGTAAGGTAGCAGTTGTAGATAAAAATGGAAAATATTTGGATAAGGCAGTAATTTATCCGGTAGAACCCCATAAGAAAGAAAAAGAAGCGATAGCAATTCTTAAAGGTCTAATAGAAAAATACGGGGTAAGTCTTATAGCTCTTGGTAATGCAACAGCATCTAGGGAAACTGAGCTAGTTGTAAATAAACTCCTTAAGGAAGTAGAAGGTGTAAGCTATGCTATAGTAAATGAGGCAGGTGCTAGTGTTTACTCAGCTTCAGCTCTTGGAGAAGAAGAATTTCCAGACCTTGATGTAACAATAAGAGGGGCCATCTCCATGGCAAGAAGACTCCAAGACCCTATGGCAGAGCTTGTAAAAATTGAACCAAAACATATAGGAGTTGGTCAATACCAACATGACCTTGATGGTAAAAAGCTAGATTTAGAGCTTGCCAAGGTTGTTGAAGATGCTGTAAATGAAGTGGGAGTTAGTATAAATAATGCTTCCTATAAGCTTTTATCATATGTATCAGGTCTAAATCAAAATCTTGCAAAAAGAATTGAAGAAGATTTTAAGGATGGAAAGATTAAATATAGGAAGGACCTTTTAGATGTAAAGGGACTTGGAAAGAAAACCTACGAGCTTGCTGCAGGCTTTTTGAGATTTCCATCATCACCCGAGATTTTGGACAATACAGGAGTCCACCCTGAAAGCTACAAGATAGCAAAAAAACTTGAAGGTTTAAACTTAGATGAGATAAACATAGAAGAAACTGCTCAAAAATTAGAGGTAGGAGAACCGACCCTTAGAGATATCATAAAAGAGCTAAAGAAGCCCGGAAGGGACCCGAGAGATGATAATCCCGAGGTTTTGACAAAAAAAGAAGTTATGAGTCTTGATGACCTAAAAGAGGGTATGATACTTAAAGGGAAAGTTAGAAACATAACTGATTTTGGAGCTTTTGTAGATATTGGAGTAGGAACAGATGGTCTAGTCCATATATCAGAAATTTCCGATAAGTTTATAAAAAATCCTCACGATGTTTTGACAAACTCTGAGGTAGTTACTGTAAAAATTATAGAAATAGATAAGAAAAAAGAAAGAATTGGTCTTTCAATGAGGAGTGTTAATTAAATGAGACTATCAAATTATTATATGCCAACCCTAAGAGAAGATCCTGTGGATGCTGAAACAGCAAGCCATAAGCTTCTAACTAGAGGTGCTTTTATCAGACGTCAAGCTTCAGGAATTTATTCCTTCCTACCACTTGGTAAAAAGGTTATAAATAAAATCGAAGCAATAGTTAGAGATGCCATGGATAGCCATGGAGCAATTGAGGTATCAACATCAATCTTACAACCTAGAGAAATTTGGGATGCATCAGGCAGATGGGAAACATTTGGTCCTGAGATGTTTAAAATTAAAGACAGACACGATAGGGAATACGCCCTAGGTCCAACAGCCGAAGAATCTTTCGTAGATTTAGTAAAAGACGAGCTTAATTCTTATAAGCAACTTCCACTTAATATCTACCAAATAGTAGATAAGTTTAGGGATGAGAAAAGACCTAGATTTGGTATAAATAGGTCACGTGATTTCCTAATGAAAGACGCCTACACCTTTGACCAAGACTTTGAAGGACTAGAAAAAGCATATGACAATATGTGGAAGGCTTATGAATATGCCTTTGACAAAATGAAGCTTGACTACAGAATAGTTGAAGGTGATACAGGAGCTATGGGTGGTAGAAAGAGTCACGAATTTATGGCCCTTGCTGAAAGTGGTGAAGGAGTCATCCTTTATACAGAAAATTCTGATAAGGCTTATACAGACGAAAAGGCAAGAAGCATAGTTCCGGTTATAAAAGAAGAAGAAAAAGAATTGGAATTAGTAAAAACTACTGACAAGAAAACCATAGAAGATGTAAGCGAATTCTTAAATGAAGAAAAAATCAAATGTGCAAAGGCAGTAGACCTTTTGGTAGAAGGAGAGCTTGTATTTGTCTTTATCCCTGGTGATAGGGACTTAAATATGGCTAAACTTATTGCCTACCTAGGTGTTCCAGAGCATGAAATTTTCATGGCAGATGATGAAAGTATAGAAAAATATACTGAACCTGGCTATACAGGACCAATCGGCCTAAAGGATGTAAGGGTAATAATTGATAAGTCACTTACAGAAATTAATAACCTTGTAGTGGGAGCTAACAAGGCTGGCTACCACTATATAAATGCAAACTATAAGAGGGATTTTGATGGGGAGATTGCAGAAGATTTAACCCTAGCCAAAGAAGGCGATGATGCTTATGATGGCAGCGGAAAATACTTATCAGCTCGTGGTATAGAAGTAGGAAATATCTTCCAATTAGGAACTAAATACTCAGAAGCGATTGGGGCAAATTTCCTAGACCAAAATGGCGTTTCAAAACCATTCGTTATGGGCTCTTACGGTATAGGTGTATCAAGATCTGTATCAGCAATTGTAGAGCAAAACCACGATGATAAGGGCATAATCTGGCCTACATCTGTAGCACCATTTGAAGCCATAGTTACAATTGTAAATCCAAACAAGGAAGAGCAAAAAGAACTAGGTGAAGAGATTTATAAAAATCTAAAAGATGCTAGGATAGATGTTCTTCTTGATGATAGAAAAGAACGCCCAGGTGTTAAATTTAACGACAGGGACCTAATAGGAATTCCATATAGGATAACAGTAGGTAAGGATGCAAGTGAAGGAATAGTAGAATATTCAAAAAGATCTGATCTTGAAAATATTAACCTAAATAAAGAAGAAGCTGTAGAGACAATTATAGAAAATATCCATAAAGATTTGCAAGACTAAGGCAATAATGGGTATCATAGTAGTAAAGGATATAAATTTTAGGGCATAAGCCCGGAGGAGAAAATAATGTTAGTAAATGCAAAAGAAATGTTAGACTTAGCTTATGAAAATGGTTATGCAATTGGCCACTTCAATACAAACAACCTTGAATGGACAAAGGCAATCCTACTTGCTGCAGAAGCAAAGAAGACTGCAGTTATTATAGCATCAAGTGAAGGTGCTGCAAAATATATGGGAGGCTTCAAAGTTGTAGCTGACCTAGTTAGAAATCTTCACGATGCTCTAAACATAACTGTTCCTGTAGCAATCCACTTAGACCACGGTTCATATGAAGGTGCAAAAGCTTGTATAGAAGCTGGCTTTACATCAGTAATGTTTGATGGCTCACACTTCCCAATAGATGAAAACCTTGAAAAAACAAGAGAAATTGTTAAACTAGCTCACGAAAAAGGCATCTCAGTAGAAGGTGAAGTTGGCGGAATCGGTGGAGAAGAAGATGGAGTTGCATCAGCTGGAGAACTTGCAGATGTTGAAGAATGTAAAAATCTTGCAGCATGCGGCATAGACTTCCTAGCGGCAGGTATCGGTAATATCCACGGTGTATATCCTGCTGATTGGCAAGGACTTAACTTTGAAAGACTACAAGAAATTTCTGATGCAGTTAAAATGCCAATAGTTCTTCACGGTGGTACAGGTATTCCAAGCGATCAAATCAAAAAAGCAATCAGCCTTGGAGTATCAAAAATCAACGTAAATACAGAATGCCAAATCGAATTTGCTAAGGCAACAAGAGCTTATATAGAAGCTGGCAAAGACCAACAAGGCAAGGGCTTTGATCCAAGAAAACTTCTAAAAGACGGTACAGATGCAGTACAAGCCCTAGTAGAAGAAAAAATTGAAATGTTCGGTAGCACAAATAGTGCCAAAAACTAAATAACGATATTAAAAGAAAAAGAATAGGGGCCTTGTGCCCCTTGATTTTTTATAAGACTTATGGATAATTTAAAAGATAAAAAATTAGTTGATTTAAGAGAAATAGCAAAAGACTTAGGCATAGAATCAATTAGTAAATATAGAAAAGATGAACTAATAAAACTTATTGAAGAAGAAAATAAAAATAAGGAAGAAGAAAGCCAAGAGGCAAGAGAAAATGACCTAGGTTCTAAATTTGATTGTGATGGAATACTTGAAATATTACCAGATGGATTTGGATTCTTAAGAACCCAACTTTACGAGTCAGGTGATGATGATATCTATGTCCCACCTAAGCAAATAAAGATGTTTAGGCTAAAAACAGGAGACTACATAGAGGGAATAGCTAGAGAAAAACACGACAAGGATAAGTTTTCTCCTTTAATATTTGTATCAAGTGTAAATGGGATAAAGCCAGGGGATGCCTTTAATAGGCCACCTTTTGAAGACCTAACACCAATTTATCCGAATGAGAGAATAAGTGTGGAGACAGATTCTAAACACTTATCTGGCAGAATAATTGATATAATAAGCCCGATAGGAAGGGGCCAAAGAGGCCTTATAGTTTCTCAGCCAAAGGCAGGAAAGACAACACTAATCAAAGAAATAGAACGAGCCCTAGAAAAAAACTACGATGACCTTAAAATATTGGTCCTTCTAATCGACGAAAGACCAGAAGAAGTAACAGATTTCATAAGATTTGTAAATGAATATAGGGATCCAGAAAATGTCTTGATGAGAACTGAGGTAGCTGCATCGACCTTTGACATGCCACCACAAAACCACATAGACATAGCAGAAATGGTCCTAGAGCGAGCTAAGAGGTTTGTTGAGGAGAAGAAGGATGTAGTGATCCTTCTTGACTCCATCACAAGGCTTGCAAGGGCCTATAATATCATGACACCTCAATCAGGCAGGACCCTATCAGGTGGTCTTGATCCACTAGCCCTTGTTGGTCCAAAGCAATTTTTTGGTGCTGCAAGAAATATTGAAAATGGTGGCTCACTTACAATACTAGCCACAGCCTTAGTAGATACTGGTTCTAGGATGGATGATATGATTTTTGAAGAGTTTAAGGGAACTGGCAATATGGAAATCCACCTAGATAGACGTTTATCAAATAGAAGGATATTCCCAGCTATAAATATCGAAAAATCATCAACAAGACGTGATGATCTTCTTTTATCAAAAAAAGAAATGGAAGCTATTTATAAGCTAAGAAATTCAGACCTAAATACAACAGAATCTATTCTGGAGTTAATCGATTGGATGAAAAGGACAAAATCTAACGAAGATTTTGTTAAACTGATAAATTCATCCCTTAAATAACTTGATTTAAGTATACAAAGCAGGTATAATTTTAATTGCTTATTGAAATGGAAGATAGAGGTGAATTATGAAAAAAGAATTACATCCAGAATATCACCAAGCTAAGGTAACTTGTGTGTCTTGTGGCAACGAGTTTACAGTAGGTTCAACAGAAGAAGAAATCAAAGTAGAAGTTTGCAGCAATTGTCACCCATTCTACTCTGGTAAACAAAGAACTGCTGAACGTGGTGGTAAGGTAGAAAGATTTAACAAGAAATACGGTAGAAAATAATAGAAAGAAATATAAGGTAAGGCAACTTACCTTATTTTTGTGTAAAATAATGAAAATATCAGAATTTTTAAAAAAAGATTACAACACAACACTCATAGCTCTTTCCTATATTTTAGATAAACCCAAATCTTTTATACTCTTAAATCAAAATTTAGACCTAAAAGAAGAAGAATCTAGAAAATTAAACGATATAATAAATATGAGGAAAGAATCTATTCCCCTCCAATACGCCATAGGCTGGTGGGAATTTTATAATTTAAGGCTTAAGGTTGATTCTAGAGCCCTTATACCTAGATTTGAAACAGAGATAATTGTTGATTATATTATAAAATCTAACTTTAATAAGAAAAAAATCCTAGATATAGGAACAGGTAGTGGTGCTATAGCTCTAAGTCTTGCATATAATCTAAAGGACTCTCTTGTCATTGGATCAGATATAGAAGATAAGGCCCTAAGCTTAGCAAATGAAAATAAAGAGTATCTAGATATAAATAATGTCGGCTTTATCAAATCTGACTTATTTGAAAATATTGAAGGCAAATTTGATTTAATAGTATCAAACCCACCTTATATCAATGAAGTAGATTATGAAAGTCTCGATAAAGAGCTTTTTTATGAACCTAAATCAGCCCTTTATGGCGGTGTAGATGGTTTAGATTTCTATAGGCAAATTATAAAAGATGCACCAAATTATCTAAATGATGGAGGACACCTAATTTTTGAAATAGGTTATGATCAAAAAGATGAGATTAATGAATTATTGAAGAATGAAAATTTTATTAAGATAAAAAACATCAAAGATTTTAACGATTTTGATAGATTTATTATTGCACAGAAAGGATAAATTATGTTTGAAAATCTAGAACATGTTAGAGAAAATTACAAACAACTTGAATTAAAACTTGCAGATCCAGCAGTTTTAGCAGATATGGATCAATTTAGAAAAGTTTCTAAAGAATACAATTCACTAAAACCAGTAGTTGAAAAATACGAAGAAATTAAAAACGCAGAAGATACAATAGAAGAAAATCAAGAGCTTCTAAACGAGACAGATGATCAAGATATGATTGCTATGCTCAAAGAAGAAATTGATGAAAACAAAAAAAACCTTGAAGTCTTCAAAGATGAAATGCAAATTCTTCTAATACCAAAGGACCCTAACGATGAAAGAGACGTAATTGTTGAAATTAGACCTGGGGCTGGAGGTGATGAGGCAGGACTTTTTGCTGGAGACCTTTACAGAATGTATAACATGTATGCTGATAAGGCAGGCTTTAAGACTGAAGATATTGAGGTTAACACCCAAGGGGTAGGTGGAATTAAGGATGCTACCTTTGTTGTAAGAGGTGAGGGAGCTTATTCTAAGTTAAAATACGAATCAGGAGTTCATAGGGTTCAAAGAGTACCTGAGACAGAATCTGGTGGTAGGATACATACATCTACAGCAACTGTTGCAGTTCTTCCAGAAGTTGATGAAGTAGAGCTTCACATAGATCCTAACGATATTAGGGTGGATGTTTATAGGTCAAGTGGTAATGGTGGCCAATCTGTAAATACAACTGACTCTGCTGTAAGACTTACCCATATTCCAACAGGCCTAGTTGTAGCCATACAAGATGAAAAAAGTCAGATAAAGAATAAAGACAAGGCCATGAGAGTACTTAGGGCTAGACTTTATGAGTTAGAAGAAGAAAAAAGAAATAAAGAAATAGCAGATAACAGAAAAAGCCAGGTAGGTACTGGTGATAGGTCTGAAAGAATAAGAACATATAACTTCCCTCAAGGAAGAATAACCGACCACAGGATCAATAAGACCGTTTACCAACTAGATGATTTTCTAAATGGAAATATAGAAGATATGATTAACTCCCTAATAGCAGAAGATCAAACTAGAAAGTTAGAAAAAATAGGCGAGGAAGAATAGTTGTTTGATTTCCTCGCTAAAAGATTGGTAAAGGATTATAAAAATACAGATAATCCTGATGTAAGGCTAGATTTAATAAGTGTATCGTCTCTTATTGGCATAATAATGAATATCATACTTTTTATAAGTAAGATTATTTTAGGTTTTGTAAGTAAGTCTACAGCTATCTTAAATGATGCCTTTAACAACCTTTCTGATTCGGTAGTCTCAATAATGGCCTTAGTTGGTTCTAGTTTTTCTAAAAAACCAGCCGATAAGGACCATCCATTCGGGCATGGTAGGATAGAATATGTGGTATCCTTACTTGTTTCGATAGTGATTATCTATGTGGGACTTATGCTTTTTATAAATTCTGCAAAGTCTTTTAATGATAATAACCCCAACGGTCTTAGTTTACTAAGCTTTATAATATTATTTGCCGGTATCTTGATAAAAGTATACATCTATAGGTTAAATGCAAAATTATATAAAGATTTAGAATCAGACCTGAACCTAGGTGTAATGCTTGATGCTAGAAATGATATAATTTCAACCAGCGCAATTATTTTAGGTGTATTTTTGCAAAGATTTGTAAGTTTTAACCTAGATGCTGCAATGGGTATTGTAGTAGCGTTTTTTGTTATAAAGCCTGGTATAGACTTATTTAATGAAACAGTAAAATATTTATTAGGTGAAAGAATTGATGAGCATATAGAAGAAAAGATTTCTGAAATATTATTATCTGGCCAATATATAAAGGGCATGCATCATTTGGATATTCACCAATATGGTAGGGGACAGATAATAGGGTCTTGCCATGTTGAGGTTCCAGGAAATTTGACTGTCAGTGAACTTCATAATGAAATAGACAGGATCGAAAAAATTATTAGGAAGGAAACAGGAGTGATACTTACACTTCACGCTGATCCGACTTATTGTATTTTAGATTAAAGAAGGCTAAATGAAAACAGAAGTTTTAGAGTTAGATAGAAATAACATTGATGAAAAAATAATAAAAAAGGCAGCAAGCTTGATAAATGAGGGAGAACTTGTAGCCTTTCCGACTGAAACAGTCTATGGACTTGGGGCAGATGGCCTAAATGATAAGGCTTGCCAGAAAATTTTTAAGGCTAAACATAGGCCGGCCGACAATCCTTTGATTTTACACATTTCAGATCTAGAAATGCTAGAAAAATTAGTAGATGATATAAAAGAAACGGATAAGGCCCTATTTAAGCTTTGGCCAGGGCCACTAACACTGATTTTTAAGAAATCCAAACTAATACCTGATTCTGTCACAGCAGGAGGGGATACTGTAGCTATAAGATATCCATCAGATAAGATTGCAAATAGGCTAATAGCTACTGCAAATACACCAATTGCAGCCCCATCTGCAAATATATCAGGTAGGCCATCGCCAACTAATGCAGATGATGTATTTTTTGATATGGAAGGCACTATACCTATGATCTTAGATGGAGGAGAGTCCAACATTGGTATAGAATCTACTGTTCTTGACTTATCAGAAGATGTGCCAGTGATACTTAGACCTGGCTTTTATACCTTTGAGTTCCTAAAAGAGATTATCCCTGATGTGAGACTAGATGATAGCCTTGTAGATGCAAGTGTCAGACCAAAATCTCCAGGACAAAAATATAAGCACTACGCCCCAAAGGCTAAGATGAAAGTATTTGTAGGCCAAGGAGCAAAAGATTATATTTATGATCTTGCAAATTCTTATAAAGAAAAATCTTATAGGGTAGGAATATTAGGATTTGGGGATTCTAAAGAAATATTTAAAGATTTTAATTTTATAAGCTTTGGTGATAGGAATGACTTATCTACAATGAGCCATGTTTTATTTTCTGCCTTAAGGCAGATGGATAGGATGGATGTAGATATTATTCTAGCAGAAGGTGTTAAGGAAAATCATTTGGGTAAGAGTATAATGAATAGGATGAAAAAATCGGCAGCAGGCGATGTGAATTATATAGGAGATAAATAACAATGAAAAATGTAAAAGTATTAGACCATCCAGTAATCAAACACAAAATTTCCATTTTAAGAGATATAAATACAGGCTCAAATGAGTTTAGATCTCTAGTTACAGAAATAGCTATGATGTTAGCGTATGAAGCAACATCAGATTTAGAGCTTGAAGAATATGAAGTAGAAACACCAGTTGCAAAGACAACTGGCTATAGACTAACAGGGAAAAAAATCGGTATTGTTCCAATTCTTAGAGCAGGTCTTGGAATGGTTGATGGGGTATTAGAAGTCCTACCAGCAGCTAAAATTGGCCATATTGGTATGTATAGAAACGAAGAAACCCTACAACCTGTAGAGTATTATTGCAAACTCCCTAGCGATGTGGAAAATAGAGACATACTTGTAGTAGATCCAATGCTTGCTACAGGTGGTTCAGCTTGTGATGCTATAGATAGACTAAAAGAATATGGTTGCAAATCTATCAAATTATTAAGTGTAATAGCAGCGCCTGAAGCTTTCAAATTACTTGAAGAAAAGCATCCAGATGTAAAAATATATATAGCTCAATTAGATGAGAAATTAAATGAAAATGGCTATATAGTACCAGGACTTGGTGATGCCGGCGATAGGCTATTTGGCACTAAATAAGGACTTAATATGGCGGGAAAAGAAATTTTAGTAATAAATTCTAATGGACCTCTACAGGGAGAAGTGAATATTTCTGGAGCGAAGAATTCGGCTCTTCCAATACTAGCTGCCTGTGTCTTAGGTACAGAAGAAATAATATTAGATGGTGTTCCTGAGCTTAAGGATGTAGAGATAATGGTCGAAGTCCTTAAGCATTTAGGAAGTGAAGTAAAGTATTTAGACACTAATACCTTAAGCATAAATTCAGCTTCAATTAATACCTGCGAGACACCTTTTGCTTTAATGGATAAGATGAGAGCTTCATTTGTTGTTATGGGTCCACTTTTATCAAGATTTAATGCAGCTTACACAAAGGCTCCAGGCGGATGTAATATAGGAAGCCGTCCAATAGATTTGCACTTAAAGGGTTTTGAGGCTTTAGGAGCATCTAATATAATAAATGATGATGAAATATCTATAGAAGCAAAAGATGGTCTAGTAGGTACAGAGATATACCTAGACTTCCCATCAGTAGGGGCTACACAAAATATTATCATGGCAGCGACTCTTGCAAAGGGTAAGACCACTCTAGAAAACGCAGCCAAGGAACCAGAAATAGTAGACCTTGCTTCTTTCTTATCAAAAATGGGAGCAAATATAAAGGGAGCTGGTACATCAACAATTGTAATTAATGGTGTAGAAAAGCTAAAGGGAACAAGACATACCATAATTCCTGATAGGATAGAAGCAGCAAGCTATATGACAGCTGCAGCAATGACTAGGGGAGAGGTATTGATTAATAATGTTATCGGCAGCCACATCAGACCTGTTATAGCGAAGCTTGTTGAGATGGGCGTTGAAGTAGAAGAGATTGAAGATGAGGATAAGATTATTGTAAGGGCAAATAAGGGCAAGCTTAAGGCTACCAACATCCAAACCCTTCCTTATCCAGGTTTTCCAACAGATGCTCAAGCTCAATTTATGGCGCTAATGACAGTTTGCGAAGGTGAGAGCAGGATTCAAGAAACTGTTTTTGAAAATAGGTTCATGCACGTAAATGAACTATCAAAAATGGGGGCTGTTATCGCAACATCTGGTAATAGGGCGACAATTGCAGGGGTTGAAAAACTTCATGGAGCAGATGTAAAGGCAACAGATTTAAGAGCAGGCGCTGCCCTTGTAATGGCAGGACTTGTAGCTGAAGGCACTACTAGAGTATTTGACATTTACCACATAGATAGGGGCTATTCAAATCTAGTAGAAAAACTTACCAAGCTTGGAGCAGATATTAAGAGAGTTAGAGTAGAATAAATGAAAATAGAAGGCATAGTAACAAACATTAGGTATAGAAATGATGAAAGTGGTTATAGTGTAATGACCCTTGACACTACTGATTCAGATATTACCATTGTTGGTACTATGCCTATTTTTAATGAGGGAGATAGGATAGAAGTAGAGGGAGATTTAACCTATCATGATAAATATGGTGAGCAGATAAATGTTAGAAATGTAAGCCTTAAAAAGCCATCAGATAAAGAATCAATAATTAAATTTTTATCAAATTCAAATATAAGAGGAATTGGACCTAAAACTGCTAAGGCCATCTATCAAAAATTTGGAAATAAGTCTCTGGACATCCTATATGACAATACAGAAAGGCTTATAGAAGTAGAAGGAATTGGCAAGAAAAAACTAAGAGATATAAGCTTATCGGTAGAAGACACTAGAGATTCTAGACAAACTATGGAATTTTTAAATAAGCTAAGGATTTCTTACAATCTTTCTATGAAAATCTATAATAAATATGGTGAAAATACCAGAGATATAATAAGGGCAAATCCTTATAGGCTTATAGAAGATATAAAGGGAATTGGCTTTAATATGGCAGATAGCCTTGCTCGTAGTATGGAGATGCAGGTTAATTCATCATTCCGTATATCAGCAGGACTTTCCTATGTGATTGACTATGAGGCTGATTTTAATGGCCATACAAGCTTAAAATTAGAAGATCTGATAATTAAGACCCAAAATTTATTAAAAGTAGATAAAGACCTAATATCTAGACAAGTTGAAGAAGATTTGCTTTCTGGCAAACTTGAGCTGGTAGTAATAGATGATGTCTCCTATGTATATGCCAAAAGTCTTTATAAGGCAGAAAAATCTGTAGCAATGAACTTAGCCAAAAAAATTGCTGCCTCTTACATATTTGATGTATGTGTAAATGAGGACTTAGATCCATATTCCAAAGAACAAAAAGAAGCAATAAATAAGGCCTTTGAGAATATGCTACTTGTAATAACTGGTGGGCCAGGTACTGGTAAAACAACCATAATCAACGCTATAACAAAGATACTTGATGATAATGATCTATCCTATGCCTTGGCAGCTCCAACTGGTAGGGCGGCCAAAAGAATGCAAGAATCAACAGGTAAGGAAGCTTACACCATCCATAGACTTGTGGGTATCAGGCCAGATATGCCGATAGCTGAATATAACGAAGAAAATCCAATCGAAAAAGACTATATAATCGTCGATGAGATGAGTATGGTTGATATTTACCTAATGAAAAATCTTCTTGATGCGATCGGGGAAAATACTGCTCTAATTCTAGTGGGAGATAGCGACCAGCTTCCATCAGTAGGCCCTGGTAATGTCTTATCAGATATTTTAGAAACCAATATTAATTCAGTGAGGCTTGAAAAAATATTTAGGCAGGCAGGAGAATCTAATATAGTTTTAAATGCCCACAGGATAAATAAGGGTGAATATCCATTTTTAAACCAACCGGGCAAGGATTTTTTCTTTATAAATGCAAATTCTAAAAATTTTAAAGAAAGACTTCTGGAATTAATAAAAGATAGGCTACCAAATTTCTATAAACTTGATCCAATAAATGATATCCAAGTTTTATCTCTATCAAGAAAGACAGCTTGGGGAGTCGATTCTATCAATGAAGCTATCCAAGAAACTATAAATAAGCAAAATATTTTTTTGAAGATCAATAATAAGACTTTTAAACTCTATGATAAGGTCATGCAGGTTAGGAATAATTATGATTTAAAGGCAATAAATATAGTGGAAAATGACGATGGGGTTTATAATGGAGATATTGGCATTATCAAAGAAATAGACACCAATGAAGAAAGTCTTAAGGTTGAGTTTGAAGATGGTAAGGTCATAAAATATAAAAAAGAAGACATAAAAGATCTTGACCTATCCTATGCCATCACAGTTCACAAGTCTCAAGGCTCAGAATTTAAGTGTGTAATAATTCCTATGATGCAGGTGGCACCTATGCTTTTAACTAGAAACTTACTTTATACTGGTATAACTAGGGCTAAGAGCCTTGTAATACTATTGGGTGAGAAGAGATTTATAAAAACAATGGTCGACAATAATAGGTCAAATAAGAGAAATACCAACCTAGCCTATTGGATAGGGGAAATGGAGTCTATACTTGCTGATTGATTTTTTATTTTTAGACCCTAACAAGTGTTATATTTGTAAGGAAGAATATATCTACAAATACCATATCTGTAGAAATTGCTTTGACAAACTAGACTATGTAGACAATGAATTTCTAGTAGGAGATACCAAGGCCTATGCCATGTTTTTTTATGATGATTTTTTTAAAAAACTAATAGGGGATTATAAGTTTGAAAGAAATACATCCCTTTCCAGAGTTTTTTCTGAATTTCTGTATGAATATGGGACTAGGAAAGGCTTATTTGATGCTGATTATATATTGACATCTCCATCTTCAAAATCAACTCTAATAGATAGGGGATTTGATCAAATAAGGATGATTACAGATGACTTTATAGGAAAGATAAGGCCAAGCTATCTGGATGAATTTAGAAAGGTTAAAGACACCAAGACCCAGCATGATTTAGGCAGGGAGGAAAGGAGTCTCAACCTAGTTGATGCTTTTGCTTGCCAAAAAGATTTGACAGGCAAGTCTGTTCTTATTATCGATGATATCTTAACAACGGGAAATACAGCTAAGGAAATCATTAAAGTATTAAAAGCATCTCATGCCAAAGAAATAAAAGTATTGGCCCTTGCTTCAGAAAAAAGGGTAATCTAAAAGCCAAGCACAAGCTTGGCTTTATTTGTGCCCTTAGGCAAGACTTTCTTCTTTTTCAGCTTCCTTAAGGAATTCATAAATTTTTACGGCTAGGGCCATTTCAATTCTTTTTCTAAATAATTTGCAAGAATATTCGTGGGTGTGGTTTAGATCGCCTGTGGCATTGTAGTTATTTGCCGCACAGCCTCCTGAACAATACATATTGGCCCAGCATGACCTACACTCTTCTTTAGAATAGCAGTTGCAGGTTTTAAAGCGATTTACAAGCCCCTTATTTTTTACTCCATCATAGATATTTCCGATTATAAAGTCTTCATTGCCTACAAATTGATGGCAAGGATAGAGGTCGCCTGTAGGGGTTACTGCCATGTACTCTGTACCAGAACCGCATCCAGAAAGTCTCTTGTGGATACAAGGCCCATTTTCAAGATCAATCATATAGTGGTAGAAAATAAATTTATCATCCTTATCGATTGCTTCCATCATTATGTCAGCAAGTTTCTCATATTGATCATAGAGGATATCAAGGTGCTCATCTTTTAGAGCATATTCATTATCAGGTGAACCAACAACAGGTTCAAGGGATGTCCTCTTAAAACCTAGGTCAAGATAAGTCTTGATATCTTCTGTAAAATCAAGGTTATTGGCTGTATAGGTTCCTCTCATGTAATATTCCTTATCACCACGTCTTTCGACAAGTTTTTGGAATTTTGGAACTATAAGGTCAAAGGAACCTGTTCCCTTCATAGTTTTTCTGAAATGGTCGTGCTTTTCGCGTCTTCCATCTAGGGATAAGACAACATTTTTCATGTTCTCATTTAAGTAGTCAATATTTTCGTCGTTTAGAAGTAGGCCATTGGTTGTAAGGGTGAAGTTAAAGTGCTTGTTAAATTCTTCTTCCTTACTTCTAGCATAGTCTACTGTGTATTTTACAACGCTTAGGTTCATCAAAGGTTCACCACCAAAAAAGTCAATATCTAAATTATAGTGGCTTCCAGAATTTTCTAGTAAAAAGTCAATAGCAGCTTTGGCTACTTCCTTAGACATAATCGCATCAGGTCCATGATAGGTTCCACCCTTAGCAAAGCAATAATCGCAGGTAAAATTACAGGTATGGGCTACATTTAGGCAAAGGGCCTTGATAGTTGTAGGTTTTTTTGTTACATCTATGGCAAGGTCCTTGAAATTATCTTCTGTAAACAATTGGCCGCTTTCAATAAGGTCGCTTACTTCATTGAAGGCAGCTTCTAATTCTTCATCTGTCACATTGTACTTAAGGCTTAAATCTGTTTTTAGCTTATCTATGTCAGAATTCTTGTAAGATTCTATTATGTCGTATGTAAGGTCATCTACTAGATGAACAGAACCACTGTATATATCTAAAACAATATTAAAACCCTTAGCTTTATATTGATGTATCATTATTCCTCCTATGGTTTTTTAACCTAATATATTATACTTAATTACTAGGAATATAAAAGTTAAGAATACAAAAAGACCCTCGCAATTACCCAAAAAATCAGATAAGATTTGCAAAGGCCTTCTAATATGTAAGCTCTTATTTATTTTTTTTGCTAACACATTCTTGGTTTGCAACTCCGCAAGATGTTTTGCAAGCAGATTGGCAAGAAGTTTGGCATTCACCACAACCACCATCTTTTTTGCTCTTGTGTAAGTTTCTTGTATTTAATGTAAGAATTCTTTTCATAATACACTCCTTATAATTCATCTTTGTATATAATTATAGCATTTTTATTCACTTTTGTCAATAAGGCAAGAAATTTCATCTTCGATATTTAAAGAACGACCCTTTGATTTCATAAAATCTAGGCAAGCCAAGGTATTTTCATCAATGATTTCTCCTGGTGTAAGGATAGGAATGCCAGGCGGATATGCATAGATAAATTCTCCTGCAATGTGACCTACAGAATTTTCTAGTTTTATCATGATCTTTTCTTTTTCGTAGGCCTCATATAGTTCGTATTTTTTTATAGGCTTTGGATAGGTAAACTTATAAGAATTATTTCCTTTTAAAAGTGCCTTATCAATTTTTATTAAAACTTTTTCTAAATATTTAAAAGCTTCTTCACTATCAAAAATACTTGCTATTAAAAGGGCGTAGGATGGATAGGCCATCTCTATTTCAATTTTATTTTTCCTAAGGATTTCTTGAAGCTCTAAGCCACTTACATTGGCGTCTTTACAGGATATAAGTATTTTTGACCTATCCTTATCCTTATGGTCAATTAGCTTTAAGTTTTTAAGGTCAAGGTCATATAGCTTATCTAAATTTTTATTTAAATCATCCATAAGCCTATAAAATTTTGGGAAATTTTCTATCATTTCATCTATGGATTGTAAAATTAGATAAGATGGGGATGATGTTTGAAAAATCGCCATACTTTCCTTAAGACTTCCTATCAAAGATTCATCATTTACCAAAAGAGCGGCTGATGGGGTAAGGGCTGAGAGATTTTTGTGAAAGGATGTAACAGCTAGGTCAAAGCTATTTTTATAAAGTTCATTTAGGTATAGGTGGCTCCCGTGGGCTAGGTCTACAAAAAGTTTGGTCTCATATTTTTGGCATATGCCATAAATTTTTTCTAAATCTAGTATATAACCTTCATAGGAAGGACTTGTCACCACTACAGCCCCATAGGATTTGTTTTTTAATTTATTCTCTAAAACATTATAATCGATACCTGCTACAGCGCTTACCTCATCTGTTATTATATCGATGTAGTCAAGTTTGCATTTATTTATGAGAGCGGCATTATAAACAGCCTTATGGGATGACCTCTCTATTAGAAGATTTTTATTGTTTTTGCTGAGGCTTCTTATTGCTGCAAGGATGCCATTTGTTGATCCATTTGTAGAAATTATAGCATCTTTTACTCGATAATTTTCGGCAATAGCTATCTGCATTTTTACAAAGATTTCTTTGGGGTCATTGAGGTTATCAAGTCCTTCTATTTCTGTAAAATCTCTTAAATATCCCAGGTCATTTCTTAAAAGCTTCGATCTTTTGTGGCCTGGCATATGGAAGGGATAGGTATTTTCATTTAGATATTCATCAATTTTTTTAATTAACATGATTCCTCCTGTCTTTATTATAGCCTAACTTACAAATATTTTAAGAAAATCTTTTAAAAAGGGTGTAAAATAGTCATAGGTGATAAAATGAAAAATAATATGATAAAAATAATTAAATCGGTACTTGTATTTTTGATGTTTGTAGTGGTTTTTGCTGCAGGTTTTCTCTTACTAAACTTTTTTAAAAATGATGGAGCTGGTGGTGAAATTTTTGATATTTCAAATGACAGAGGGTTTATGTTCTTGCTTGCAGGAGTAGATTCGACTGGAGAAGATACTGGCACAAGAACAGACACGCTTATGCTTGTCAATGTAAATAAGGATAAAAACACCATAGACATGATTTCAATCCCAAGAGATTCCTATGTTTCAATTAGGGGGTCAATGGATAAGATTAATGCAGCCCACTCTTATGGCGGAATTGATTTGACAATGGAAGTTGTGAGAGACTTTCTAGGAATAAATCTGGATAAGTACTTTGTTATTTCATTTGATGCAGTTATTGCAGGGATAAATGCCCTTGGCGGTATGGATGTAGAAGTAAGTAATGAAGTAGCAAGTGCCATGGGCATTAGCCCAGGAATAAGGAAAATGGCAGGTGATGAGGTCTTAGCCTATGTTCGCTTTAGAAAGGGCTATCAAAATGCAGACCTTGGTAGGATAAATACCCAACAAGATTTTATGAAACAGTTTATAAAGGAAGCAACAAAGGCAGAGAATATAAGCAAGCTTCCATCAGTATACAAGGCTATGAAACCATACATTAAGACAAATATAGGTCTTAAAAACCTTTCGTCCTTAGCTTTAGAATTTAAGAGTGTAGACCCTTCAAATATTAATTCTATTCGCCTTGAAGGTGAGCCATTTAATGCAGGTGGTATATCTTATTTTAAGGTTTATCCTAATTCTATAGAAGAAATTAGGCAAAATTATCTAAAATCTTATTTAAGAAATTAATAATAGGGTATAATACAAATGTACAAAGATGGAGGAGATATGGACATAAAATCATTAATCAGGGTTATAGAAGATTATCCAGAAAAAGGTATATCTTTCAAAGATATCACAACCCTACTTAAAAATAGGGAAGGCTTTAAAGAAACCCTAGATAGGTTAGAAGAAGCATTAAAAGATTACGAGTTTGACTATATAGCAGGAGTAGAATCAAGAGGACTTATTTTTGGTGCACCCCTTGCTGATAGACTAAACAAGGGCTTTATTCCAATTAGAAAACCAGGAAAATTGCCTGGAGAAATTGAAAGAGTATCCTATGAGTTAGAATATGGTTCAAACGAGCTTGAAATCCACAAGGATGCCCTAAAAGCAGGGGACAAAATTGTAATAGTAGATGATCTTATAGCCACAGGTGGATCTGCTAAGGCAAGTGCAAAACTAGTTGAAAGCCTTGGAGCAGAAGTTGTATGCTTTGAATTTTTAATCGAACTTACAGGCCTAAAGGGTAGGGAATATCTAAAAGATTACGATGTAATATCAATAGTAGAATACGACCACTAAAATTTGGAGCTTTCTTAGTAAAGCTCTTTTTTATTGGTTAAATTTATATAGAAATTATTGGTCAAAAAGTTATAAATATACTTGAAATGCATATTTAAGTCAGTATAATTAAATTAAGGTCAGAGATGGTCAAACGAAAAAGATGGAGGTAAATATGCAATATAAAGATTACTATGAAGTGCTAGGGGTGGACAAGAAAGCTAGCGCTGATGAGATCAAAAAAGCTTATAGAAAATTAGCTAAAAAATACCACCCAGACCTTCATCCAGATGATGAAAGTGCACACAAAAAATTTACAGAAATAAACGAAGCCTACGAGGTTTTATCAGATCCAGATAAGAGACAAAAGTATGATACCTTTGGTTCAGGAGCCAATTTTACAGGTGGTCAAAATTTTGATCCGAGAGATTTTGGATTTGATTTTGGAAACTTCGGCAATGGCTCATACACATATACAAGTTCAAATGATTCAGGTTTTTCAGATTTTTTTGATACCTTATTTGGAAGCTTTGGATCTAAAAGTCAAAGCACAAGCCACAGTTCAAGGTTTGGGGGTTTTGGCAACGGATTTTCAAAAAAAGAAAAATCGAAGCTAAATACCGAAGTTACTATATCAATAGATGAAGCCATGGAAGGTACATCTAGAAAGATATCTGTTAACTCACAAGGAAGGCTTACCGATATAGATGTTAAGATACCAAAGGGTCTTAAAAACAAAAATAAGATTAGAATTGATGGTTCAAAATACGGCCTTGCAGCAGATATATATGTAAAAGTTAATATAAAAGATGATGAAGACCTTGCTCTTGATGGAATAGATTTAATCAAAAAAATTAAGCTTAGCCCATGGGATGCCTACTTTGGAAAAAAGGTAAAGGTAGATACTAAGTCAGGGGCCTTGCTTGTAAATATTCCAGAAAAGATAACCACAGGCAAAAAAATTAGACTAAAAGATAGGGGCTATGTAGATAGGAAAAATAACAAGGGTGATTTAATCCTTGAAATCCAAATAGATAACCCAGATCTTAATGAAGAACAAGTCGAATTATATAAAAAGTTAAAAGAAATCGAGGGATAATATGGATAACAATAAATTAACACAAAAATCAATAGAAGCAATTAATAATGCAAATTCAATGGCTATAAAAGATGCAAACCCAGAAGTAACTGAGTTTCATCTTGGCCTAGCCCTAGTAGAAAGTTCAGATTCCTATGTATCAATGGTTTTAAAGGACATGAGAGTAGATGTAAATTCTTATAAAAACGATCTAGAGAAAAAGATAGAGTCTTTGCCAAAACAATCAGGTAATGCTAAGACCTATCCATCACAAGTATTTCAAAGAATATTCCTAAAAGCAGAAGATGAAGCACAAGCAATGGGGGATTCCTTTATATCAGTAGAGCACATCTACCTATCACTACTTAAGGAAAAAAGTGAAATCACTGATCTTAACAAGAGATATAATATTACCTATAAGGCCTTCAAAGATACTGTCCTAAAAGTCAGGAATGGTCAAAAAGTTACAAGCGATAACCCAGAAGAAACTTCAAATCCTCTAGAAAAATTCGGTAGAGACCTAACAGCAGAAGCTAGGGAAGGTAAGATTGACCCAGTTATTGGTAGGGATAGCGAAATTAGAAACGCCCTTAGAATTCTAAGTAGGCGTAAGAAAAACAACCCTGTACTAATTGGTCAACCAGGTGTTGGTAAGACTGCTATAGTTGAAGGTCTTGCCCAAAGAATTGTAAATAACGATGTTCCAGAGCCACTTCAAGGCAGGAGGATTTTCTCACTTGACATGGGTGCCCTAGTAGCAGGTGCTAAATACAGGGGCCAATTTGAGGAGAGACTCAAGGCAGTAATTGAAGAAGTCAAAAAATCTGAAGGTCAGATTATAATGTTTATAGATGAGATCCACACCATAGTTGGCGCTGGTAAGAGCGAGGGTGCAATGGATGCATCAAACATCATGAAACCAATGCTTGCCCGCGGAGAAATCAAGGTAATAGGTGCTACAACCCTAAATGAATATAGGGAATACATCGAAAAAGATGGGGCCCTAGAAAGAAGATTCCAAAAGGTAATGGTAGATGAACCATCAGTAGAAGATACAATTTCAATTTTAAGGGGAATCAAAGAAAAATATGAAGTCTACCACGGAATTAGAATTCAAGATAGTGCTGTAATAGCAGCAGCTGAATTATCAGACAGGTATATATCTGATAGGTTTTTACCAGATAAGGCAATAGACCTAATGGATGAAGCTTGTGCTACAGTTAGGACAGAGATAGATACCATGCCTAGCTATCTAGATGAGCAAAAGAGAAAGCTTTTACAATTACAAATTGAAATAACAGCTCTTAAAAAAGAAGAAGATGAGTATTCTAAGAAAAGACTTGAAGAATTAGAAAAAGAATTGGCAGATTTATCTGAAAAATATAATGAAGATTTCCTAAAATGGAAGGAACAAAAATCTGCTATCGATGAAGTTAAGGATATAAAAGAAGAAATCGATAGGGTAAAGATAGAAATTGACCAAGCTGAGAGATCTTACGATTTTGAAAAATTATCAGAGCTTAAATATGGTAAGTTAGTAGCTCTTGAAAATAAACTAAAAGAAGCAAGTGCTAAGTCAGAAAATGAAAATAAAGAAAGCATAAAAGAGGAAGTTACTGATGAAGATGTAGCTGATGTAGTAAGTTCTTGGATAAATATACCAGTATCAAAACTTGTAGAAAGCGAAAGAAGTAAAATCCTCCACCTAGATGAGACTCTTCATCAAAGAGTAATTGGACAAGATGAAGCTATCAAGGCAGTAGCAGATGCTATAATAAGAGCTAGATCAGGTCTTAAGGATGAAAATAGGCCAATAGGATCCTTCATTTTCCTAGGTCCTACAGGTGTTGGTAAAACAGAGCTTGCAAAGAGTCTAACAGAGGCCATGTTTGATGATGAGCATAATATGATAAGGATAGATATGTCAGAATATATGGAAAAATATTCTGTATCAAGACTTATAGGTGCAGCTCCTGGCTATGTTGGCTATGAAGAAGGTGGCCAACTAACAGAGGCTGTAAGACGTAAACCTTACTCAGTAATCTTATTTGATGAGATAGAAAAAGCCCATCCAGATGTCTTTAATATACTTTTACAAGTCTTAGATGATGGAAGGCTTACAGATAGTCAAGGTAGGACTGTAGACTTTAAAAATACCATCATAATAATGACTTCAAACATCGGTAGCCAGTACCTAATTGATGGTCTAAAAGAAGATGGCACAATCAAGGAAGAAAACAAATATCAAGTAGAAGAATCCCTAAGACATTCCTTTAAGCCAGAATTTTTAAACAGGATTGATGATATAGTTATGTTTACACCATTAACTAGCGATCAAGTTTATGAAATAATAGATCTACAAATCGACAATATAAGAAAGAGATTAGCTGATAGGGATATCAAACTTGAAATAAGCCCAGCAGCAAAAGAATATATCCTAGAAAATTCTTATGATGTTGAATATGGTGCAAGGCCAGTCAAGAGATTCCTACAAAGAAACGTTGAAACTATGCTAGGTAAATTGATTATAGAAGGAAAGGTAGCAGAAAAAGATACAGCAGTCTTAGTTCTAGATGAGAATAATAATTTGACCTTTGAAGTTAAATAGCTTAGTTAAGACAAGTAGAAAAATAGACAGAGTGATTTAATAGATTGCTCTGTTTTTTATTTGGCTATTTTGAGCCAAAACTACTATATATAGTATTTAATTGCTATTCGAGCACTATATATAGTGCTAAATATTTTACAGAAAATCTTATTTGTGGTATCATATATACATAAGATTTCGGAGGTAAAAATGTTACAAGTAATAAAAAGAGACGGGACTAAAGTCGATTTTTATAAAGATAAAATTACTCTAGCCATAGAAAAAGCCATGCATTCCCCAAGTGGTATTTATGTGGAAGGTCAAGCGGCTGAGATAGCTAGTGAAATTGAGGAGAGATCTAAAAATAAAAGAGAAATCTCCATTTATGAAATTGAAGACCTAGTTTACTACAAATTAATAGATAGGAAAAACCCTGCAACAGCCAAGGCCTACGAGTCCTACAAGGCAGTTCAAGCCTACAAGCGTGAGCAAAATACATCTGACGATGAAATAATCGGTCTATTAAATCAGACAAATATAGATGTAATGGATGAAAACTCAAACAAAAATCCAATTATTGCCTCAACACAAAGGGACCTAATAGCAGGAGAGGTTGCAAAAGACATAGCAAAGAGAAAACTAATCCCAGCTGATCTTGTAGAGGCTCACGAATCAGGAGCCATACATATCCATGATCTTGATTATCTAATCCAGCCAATTTTTAATTGCTGCCTAGTAGATATGAAAGATATGTTAGACAATGGGACAGTTGTCAACGAAAAGATGATAGAAAGTCCAAAATCATTCCAGGTAGCTTGCAATGTTATGACCCAAATCATAGCCCAAATTGCATCAAACCAATATGGGGGCCAATCAATAAATATATCATGCCTAAGCCCATATCTTAAAAAATCATATGCTAAAAATCTTAAATTATCAAAAGAAATTCTGGCAAATGAGGAAGATATCCAAAAAATGGCCAAGGCTCTTACCCAAAGAGATTTGGAAAGTGGTATACAAACTATCCAATACCAGATAAATACCCTCATGACAAGCAATGGTCAATCACCATTTGTAACCTTATTTATGCATACAGATGAAAATGATCCTTACTTGGATGAGACAGTCCAAATAATAAGAGAAATCCTAAAGCAAAGAATAGAAGGAATCAAAAACGAGCAAGGAGTTTATGTAACTCCAGCCTTCCCTAAGTTAATATATGTCTTAGATGAAAATAATATCCACATAGATTCAAAATATTTTGACCTAACAAAGCTTGCAGCCAAATGTACGGCAAAAAGAATGTATCCAGACTATATTTCAGCTAAGAAAATGCGTGAAAATTACGAAGGCAATGTATTTTCGCCAATGGGATGTAGGGCCTTCCTACCTCCTTACAAGGATGAGTATGGAGATTATAAATTTGATGGTAGGTTTAACATGGGAGTTTGTACAATAAACCTCCCTCAAATTGCAATCCTTGCAGACGGAGATGAGAAGTTATTTTTTGAAATACTAGAAAAAAGACTAGATTTAGTAAAAAGAGTAGGACTCTTAAGATATGAACACTTATCAAAGGTCACAAGTGACTCATCACCAATCCACTTCCAACATGGAGCGATAGCAAGACTTAAAAAACACGAGTCAATAAAACCACTTCTAGAAAATGGTTATGCCACAGTAACCATTGGCTATATAGGAGTCTATGAAGCAACCAAGCTTACAAAGGGAGTATCCCATACCACAAAAGAAGGCTATGAATTTGCCATGAAAATCATGGAACTTCTAAATTCCAAGAAGGAAGAATGGACAGATAAATACCATATAGCCTTTGCAGTTTATGGAACACCAGCAGAAAGCTTAACCCACAGGTTTGCATCAATTGATAGGGAAAGATTTGGAGATATAGCTGATGTAACAGATAAGGGCTATTATACAAACTCCTTCCATGTGGATGTTAGAGAGCATATAACAGTATTTGATAAGTTTGATTTTGAAAGTAATTTCCAAAAATTATCAACCGGTGGTTGTATATCTTATGCAGAAATTCCAAATATGACCAATAACATTGAAGCAGTTCTTACAATGATAGAATATATTTATGACCACATCCAATATGCCGAATTTAATACAAAGAGTGATTATTGTGGCAACTGCGGCTATGATGGGGAAATTCTACTTGATGATGATAACCAATGGTATTGTCCAAATTGTGGTAATCACGATAGGGCAAAACTTACAGTAGTAAGGAGAACTTGCGGATATCTTGGTGAAAATTTCTGGAATGAAGGCAGAACCAAGGAAATAAAAGCGAGAGTGCTCCACATATGAATTACGGTCAAATAAGAAAATACGATGTAGCAAATGGTCCTGGTATCAGGACCACTTTTTTCCTAACAGGTTGTGATAGAAATTGTCCAAATTGTTTTAATAGGGACTATATGGATTTTTCTTTTGGGAAAAAATGGGATAGGGCAGCCGAAGAAGAGGTTATTTCTTATCTTAAACTTAAGGAAGTAGAAGGGCTTACAGTCCTAGGAGGCGAGCCTTTTGAAAATCCCTTAGGCCTTAAAAAAGCTTTAATTAACATAAGAAAAGAAGTAGATAAGTCCATATGGGTTTATACAGGTTTTAAGATAGAAGATCTGATGAATATGAAATTAGCTAGAGAGATTTTAGAGGAGATTGATGTCTTGGTAGATGGTGAATTTATAGAAGATCTCAAGGATCTAAAGCTTAAATTTAGAGGTTCTTCAAATCAAAGAATAATAGATGTTAGGAAAACTTTAGAAAATAATGAGATTATTATCCTAGATGGGTATAAATAGAAAAAGAGTAATTTAGGAGGAAATATGACAGAAAGAAGAAGAGGTTCAGGAAGTAAAGGATTAATTATAGGCATAATTGTAATTATTGCCCTAGGATTATTTATGATCGTTCCAACCTATAACAGACTTGCAGGAAGCAGGGAAAATGTAAATCAAGCCTATGCACAAGTACAAAACGTTGTTCAAAGAAGGGCTGACCTTATACCAAATTTGGTAAACACTGTAAAAGGTTATACAGATCATGAAAATGAAACCCTAACAGCAGTAACAAATGCTAGAGCAGGTATACAAAATGCTAAGAGCCCAGAAGAATTAGCAGAAGCAAATGACCAATTAACAAGAGCTATAGGGGATATTAATGTAGTAGTAGAAGCCTATCCGGAGCTTAAGGCAGATACACAATTTGTTCAGCTTATGGATGAGCTTGCAGGAACAGAAAATAGGATTTCAACAGAAAGAAAGAACTATAACGAAGCAGTTGGTGAATATAATAAAGATATTAGAAGATTTCCAACAAATATCATAGCTAAATTTACAGGCTATGACCCAGCAGAATATTTCAAGGCTGATGCTGGTGCACAAGATGCACCAAAAGTAGACTTTGGTAACTAGGAGAGATATTATGAGAAAGGCAAGATTTAAAAGGCTAGGAATACTAATAGCGGTTCTTTTCTGCCTTTTTCAAATTAAATCTTATGCTAGCATACCAAGCCCAAGCACCGATTATTACCTGGATGAGCTTGGAATACTAGATGAAGCTACAAAAGAAAATATAAATAAGACCAATAGACAGCTAGAAGATAAAACTGGCTCTCAAGTGGTCGTTATAAGCTTAGAGAATCCAGATGGACTCGATGGTTATTCTTATGGAACTGATATCTTTAATGCTTGGAAAATTGGTGATAAGGATAAGGAAAATGGAGTACTAATTTTATTTTTAGGACCAGGACCAAATGGCAAAAGGCAAATAAATATAATTACTGGTTATGGAATAGAAGGTAGGCTTAATGATGGTAAGGTAGGTAGAATAATTGATAACTTCATGCTCGAAAAGCTTAAAGAAGGCGATTATTCACAAGCTCTAAATGAAGGATTTAATGCAGTTGTTGGAGAAATAGCTGCGGAATATGACATTGAGCTTGAAAAGGACTACTCTTCCTACCAGGAAAGACTTGAGCCTGTTGATAGTGACGATGGATTTCCTATTTCAACACTAATAATGCTTTTGGTAATATTTATAATAGTCTCAAATCTTTTAAACAATAATAACAGAAGAGGCGGAGGCGGCTTTAGAAGAAGAGGCCCGGGTGGCTTTGGAGGATTTTATCCAAGAGGTGGAGGCTTTGGAGGCTCATCTTGGGGAGGATCAAGCTTTGGCGGCGGCTCTGGCGGAGGATTTTCCGGAGGAGGAGGATCATCTGGTGGCGGAGGAGCTGGCAGAAGTTTTTAAGGAGAATTAATGAAAGGATATTTAGCAAGTCATTTTTTTAATGATGCTATGTTTAGGTGGACAGAAGATTTAGCCCAGTATATAGAAAAAAATACTAATCTAGAACTCTATGTTCCACAAAGAAATGCAGATATAAATGATAAAAAGACAAATGATGCAATTATCACAGATATAAAAATATCTCAAGCTGATACTGCCAAATTAAAAGAAGCAAATATATTGATAGCCAACCTTGATGGATTGACTATAGATGATGGAGTGGCAGCAGAGATTATGGCCCATGGAGTAATGAGAGAATTTGAAATGGATCATGGAATAGATTTTCCAAGGATGATTATAGGTATAATCACGGATATGAGATACCTAGGCACAGGTGAAAATAAACTATATAGAAATCTCATGGTTGTTGGAAAGGTAAAGGAGCATGGTCACTTGGTAGTAGGCTATGCTGGGGATGATTCCTTCAAAAAAGAAGTAATAACTCATATAAATAAATTTATAGAAGCAAATAAATAAAGGGCTGTTGCAAAACTATGAATAACTATCGTCCCATCATTAGAGGGTTCTCTTAGAAAATTTTTGGCCTAGCCTGCCGGCTCATGGAGGCAAAATTTTCGTGGAGGTTCCTCTAATGATTTGGGACGATTTATTCATTCTGCAACAGCCTCTTATTATTTTAATTTATCTAGTAATTTTGTAGCTATGAAATATAAAAGGAAATAGTTTATTATTCCATCTACTAATACTTTAATAAAACGTGAAACTAACATTGCTTTGTAAGGTGTATTCATCAATTGGCTTAACCATAAGGTATTTAAGAACATATGGCAGATATAAAACACAAAAAAAACCATAAGCCCTACTTGAACCTTCATAGAAATGTTTTTATCCTTTGAGTATTCTGATATTATTCCTGGAATTAGACCAGTCAAAACAGATACTAGGGTAAATCCAAAGTGTGGAGTGCCTCCAGCATTTATAGCAACACCTATTAAGTCGGCTGCAAGTCCAGCAAGAGCTCCAGGTATCGGACCTAATAGCATGCCTGCGACCATCAATGGCAAGTGGCCAAAAGAAAACTTAATTGAAGGTGTGATAAAAATACCAAAAAATCTTGAAAAGATGATTGATAATGCTGTTAGCATAGCAGCTTTCACGAGTGAATCAATACTTAATTTTTTATTCATTTTTTTCCCCTTTCTATCAGAGGGCAGCGGTTGCGATAAAGAATCATGAATCTTCTTCGTCTGGAAACAACAACCCATTTTCCAGCACTTAATGCTCTTTACCTACTCTGATAGAAATATTATAAACTTTTATCTTAAATTTGCAATTATTCTTTTGGGTCTAGGACAAAGCCTTGGTTTTTGAGGGTTTCAAATATCTTATTTCTATTTTTTATAATAGTACCTTGTTTTTTAGGAATTTGTGAAGAAAATGATGCGCTCTTTCTGCCATTTTCCCTAAGGTCGTAATAGGTAGTCATTTCTTTATCATAGTCTGAAATTATATCTAGATATGAGTTATAGGTCTTATAAGAATTTTCAAAAGTTTTTAACTTTATGTCCATTCTTGGTTTGATTTGAGGATTTTGGTTAGGAACTCCAAAGCCAACACCCACTACCGGATAGGTTAATTTTGGCATTTTCAAAAGTTCTATAACCCTGGCTGTGTCATTGTGGATATTTCCAAAATAATTTGCACCTAGACCTAAAGACTCGGCTGCAACTGTAAGGTTTTGGGCAGCTATTACTCCATCAGTAAAACCTTGGATAAATTTATCGAAGCTTATGATATTATCATTTTCAAGATCCATTTCCTTGGCGATTTCATAATTTCTCTTTAGGTCAACTATGAAAATCCATAGCTCAGTAGCCCTTGCCATATAGGCTTGGTTGCCATTATCTGCAAGCTCATCTTTTATTTTTTGGTCTGTAACCCTGATTACAGACATATTTTGCATACCATTGCTTGATGCAGACATATTTACTACATCTAGCAAGGTTTTTATTGTATCTTGATCGATTTTTTCATCAGTAAATTCTCTAATTGTCCTGTGATTTAATAGGTTTTTTATGGTTTCGTTCATACTAGCCTCCTTACCATACCTATACCCAATATGTTATAATATACTTAGGAGAGACTATGAAAATTAAAACATCTGTTAGAAACCTTATTGAATTTGTCATGAGATCTGGCGATATAGACAATAGATTCCGTGATAATACTAGGATGATAGAAGGCATAAGAGCCCACCAAAAAATCCAAGCCCAATATGGTAAAAATTATAAAAAAGAATACAAACTCACAAATACCACTAGCTACAAGGATGTAGAATTTGTAGTTGAAGGTAGGGCTGATGGTGTCGGCAAGAAAGGTGATCTCTACTTAATTGATGAGATAAAATCCACATCTAGAGACCTTGGAGAAATGACAGATAAAAATAAACTCCATTGGGCCCAAGCTAAGTGCTATGCATATTTTTATTCACTTGATAATAATTTAGATAAGATGCTTATCACCCTAACTTATGTTTCCACAGAAGATTATAAGTCAAAGACTTTTGAAAAAGAATTCTCCTTTGATGACCTAAAAGATTTTTATTTTGCCCTATTAGATGATTATCTTGTATTTTCTAAAATATTGGCTAAAAATAGAGAGGCTAGAGATGAAAGCCTAAAAGATTTGGATTTTCCTTTTAGCTCCTACAGGAAAGGCCAAAGAAAGATGGCGGTTGGGGTTTATACCGCGATTCTAGATAAGAAAAATCTCTTTGTAGATGCACCTACTGGAATTGGTAAAACAATTTCAACTCTCTATCCTTCTTTAAAATCTATGCCAAATAATCTGGCAGATAAAATTTTTTACCTCACCAGTAAAAATACCATAGCTAAGGAAGCCTTAAAGAGTTTAAATTTATTGAAGTCTAAGGGAATGTTTATAAAAGCTCTTCAGCTTACAAGCAAGGAGAAGGTCTGTATAAATGATGAAGTTTCCTGCAATCCTATAGATTGTCCATATGCCCTTGGCCATTTCGATAGGGTAAATGAAGCCTTAAAGGACATCCTTTCTGAAAAAGAGATAATGGATTATGACACTATTATTGAATATTCAAAAAAACATTCTGTTTGCCCGTTGGAATTTGAGCTTGATATAAGTTTATATGCAGATGTTATTATTTGCGATTATAATTATGTTTTTGATCCAAATGTATTTTTAAGAAGATTTTTTGATGAAGTTATAGATTCTTATGTATTTTTAATTGATGAAGCTCATAATCTCTTAGAAAGGTCTAGGGATATGTATTCTTTTACGTTTTTAGAGTCAGACTTTACATCCCTAGTTAAAAATTTGGATGAGAAAAAGGAAAAAAAGCTAGTTTCTAAACTTTCTAATATTACAGAAGATTTTTATAAGCTTGGCCAAATTGCAAGAGGTAATACCTATTATTTTACAAGTGATTATATAGACATATTAGATAAGGATTTGATTTCTTTATCAAAAACCATGGAGAAATTTTTGGTAGAAGAAAAGGACCACGCATCTTATGATCAGGTCTTAGACTTATATTTTGATATAAATAAGTATCTTAAGGTGTCAGATTATTTTACAGATGGATTTTATAATATAATATCTTATGATCCAGAATCAATGGAGAGATCTTTTGAGATAAAGTGTGTTGACCCAAGAGAAGTTCTAAAGAATAAGTATAAACTAGCAAGAAGCTCTATATTTTTCTCAGCCACCCTCTCACCGATGCCTTACTTTATAAAGATGCTAGCAGGTGAGGAAGCCTTAAAGTTAAGATTAGATATGCCCTTTAATCCTAATCACCTAATGATTCTTAAAAGTCCTATATCAACTAGGTATAGGGATAGGAACAATAACTTGGCAATCCTTGCTGAGACTATAAATGAATTTGTAAAATCAAAAAGAGGCAATTATTTTATTTTCTTCCCATCTTATTCTTATATGGAAGATGTGGCAGAATATTATAGGGAGAGCTTTGATGATAGTATAATAGTTCAAGAAAGAATTATGGATGAAGCTAAGCGTATCGAATTTCTTGAGGAATTTACAGAAGATTCTGCTAGGGTAGGATTTTTAGTCCTAGGTGGAATTTTTTCTGAAGGAGTTGACTTAAGAGGGGATAGGCTTATAGGGTCTATGATAATATCTGTAGGCATGCCAGGCTTGTCAAACGAAAGAAATCTAATAAAATATCATTTTGACAAAAATCAATACGATGGTTTTGATTATTCCTACACCTACCCAGGCTTAAATAAAGTATTTCAAGCCGCAGGCAGGGTTATTAGGAGTGAAGAAGATAAGGGGATAATTTATCTAGTTGATGATAGGTATTTCTGGCAAAAATATATGAGACTTTTTCCAAAACACTGGAGAAACCAAGCCTTGGTCAATGATAGCCAAAGCTTACAAAGAGCAATAAATAATTTTTGGAGTGATAATGAAAAAAAGACCAACTAAAGAAATAAAAATAAGCGAAATGAAATACCCAAATCTTTCCATAGGATATGATGAAAATGGGAGAAGGGTTGAGTTTAAGGGAGGAATCCTAGGTCAAACTATAAATGTAAAGACTGGCAAGAAAAATAAGGAAAGAATAAGGGCCAAGTACATAAATCTTATAGAGGAATCAAAGCTAGAAAATGCAAGGGAGTATTGCCCACATGCAGGAGTGTGCGGGGGATGTGCCTATCAAAAAATTCCTTATGAAACAGAGCTAATGCTAAAGCATGACATGATCAAGACTCTCTTTAAAGACAGCGGAATCACCTATGATGGAAATATAAAAATAAATAGGTCTGCAGTGACAAAGGGCTATAGAAATAAGATGGAATACACCTTTGGAGATGCTGTAAAGGGTGGTCCGCTTATACTCGGTCTTCACAGGCAGAGGAGGTTTTATGAAATCGTAGATTGCTATGATTGCAACATAGTAGATGATGATTTTAATAAAATTAGGGCTGGAGTTCAAAAATATTTTATGGAGAAAAACACCGACTTTTACCACAAAACTACTAAAGAAGGTCTTTTGAGACATCTTGTAGTAAGAAAGGCCCACCACACAGGCCAAATCATGGTAATACTTGTCACAAGCTCAGATGACAGCTTTGATGATATGAGGTTAAGGCTTTTTATGCATATGCTCCTTGATCTGGACTTGGATGGAAGGATATTTTCAATCTATCACGTCTTAAATGATTCTCTAGCAGATGCGGTAATTCCTGAAAAGATTAAGCTAATCTATGGTAAGGAATATATTACAGAAGAAATGCTTGGCCTATCCTTTAAGATATCACCATTTTCATTTTTCCAACCAAATGTCTTTACAGCAGAAAAACTCTACCAAAAAGCCTTCGACCTTGCTGAAATTAACTCAACTATGAATGTCTTAGACCTATACTCAGGAACAGGAACCATTACCCAGTTAATGGCAACTGTAGCAAATACAGCAACAGGTATAGAAATAGTCGAAGAAGCAGTTGACAAGGCAAGGGAAAATGCTAAGCTAAATGACCTTAATAATGTAAATTTCCTTTGTGGAGATGTCCTAGAAGAGATTGAAAAAGTAGGAGATAAATACGATGTTGTAATCCTTGACCCACCAAGGGCCGGCATAAGTCCAGCATCTCTAGATAAAATCCTAAATATCGATTGCAAGAAATTTGTATACATTTCATGCAATCCAAAAAGTCAAATGGATAACCTAAAGGTATTTTTAGATAAGGGCTATGAGATAAAAGATTATGAAATCTTCGACCAATTTCCAAATTCAAGACATTTAGAGGCAATTGCTTTACTTGAAAGGAGCTAGGAATGGATCTATATAAAATATTATTTTTTGCCTTAATAATTCTTGTTCTGGCTATTTATATTCTTTTAATAGTTAGAAAAAATAAAAATAAAGATCTTATAGCAGCGAGTACAGAAGATAATAATTATATGACTGAAGGCATGACTATAGGAATGTGCTTGGGAATGGCTATCTCAATGCTTATAGATGCTGATAATATGGCGATTGGCTTATCTATTGGTATGATGCTAGGCATGGTAATTGGGATGAACATTAAGAAATGATTTAAGCGAGGTGCGCTTATGTATGATATTTATATTCAATTAGCTATATTTTTGGCCTTTGTCTTTGTCCTTAAAATGTTCTTGCCCAAAATAAAAGGCCACATGGGTGAATCCATAGTTAAAATTAAACTTAATAGCCTAGATAAGGAACAATATAAGGTAATTAATAATCTAGTCTTAGAAAATGCAGGAGGGACTACAAAGTCTACCCAAATTGATCATCTTGTAGTGTCAACTTTTGGGATTTTTTCAATAGAAACTAAAAACTATAAGGGCTGGATATATGGGTCTGAATTTGGAAAAAATTGGACTCAAAATATCTATGGAAATAAGAAAACTTTCATGAATCCAATCTTACAAAATTACGCCCATATAAAGGCTGTAGAAAATATTTTAAAAGATTTGTATCCTAATATGAAATACTTTTCTATTATAGCCTTTTCTCCAGAAGCAGAAATCAAGGTAAAGCTTAAGGAATCTGTAGTTTGTAAGATGTCACAGGTTTCAAAAGAAATAGAAAAATTATCTAATGAAGAGATAATCGGTAAAGATGAATTAGAAAAGATTTTAGAAATAATCCAGGAAAATAGGCTAAATATAAGCAACAGAGACCATGTTAAAAACATAAAAGAAGCTAAGAAAAATAAGCTGAAAAACAAAACAGATTCTACAAGCAAGACAAAAAAATCCCCAAGTAAGAAGATTGAAAAATCGGAAGAATCAAAATCTAAAATAACAAAGGAAGAGGTTAAAGAGAAGGAAGCTAAGCTAGATATGAAAAAAGAAAAGAATGAAAGTATCAAGCTTTGCCCAAAATGCGGAAGTCCTCTTGAAATAAGAACTGGTAGATATGGATCTTTTCTAGGCTGTACTAATTATCCAACTTGTACTTATGTGGAAAGTATTAAGGCATAATTTTTTATAAGATAGCTTGTAATTTTAGTTGTGATACTATTAAATTAAAAAGATTTGTTGACTGAATAAATCCATTTATTCTCAAAAAAACTTTGCAACATATCATATATAAGAAATTTAAGTCCGGTTTTTAAACTGGATTTTTATTTATCTATTTTCGCATACTTTGATGGAAAATGGGTAAACACTAATTGAGATAGTAAATTAATAGGAGGAAAATATGGCAAAAAAGAATGATAAAGGTCAACATGATTTTATTAAAGCACCTTTGACACCAAAAGGAGCTGAAAAGGTAAAACCTGTTAAGGATAATGCCAAGATTAAAGATTTGGAAAAAAATAAGGTTGATAATAAGGGGAAGGCTTTTACAACCAATAAGGGCCTAAAGATGGCTGAAGATGAATTTTCCCTTAAGGCTGGCAGGAGAGGACCTACTCTTCTTGAAGACTTTCATCTAAGAGAAAAAATCATGCACTTTGACCATGAGAGAATTCCTGAAAGAATTGTCCACGCTCGTGGTGTAGGTGCCCATGGGATTTTTAAATCTACCAAGGATATGAGTAAGTACACAAAAGCATGCCTATTTTCAGGCCATAACAAAGAAACCCCATTATTTTCAAGGATATCTACTGTAGCAGGCTTTAGGGGCTCTACAGATACACCTCGTGATGTGCGTGGTTTTGCTATAAAATTTTATACCGAAGAAGGAAATTATGACATAGTTGGAAATAATGTGCCAGTATTTATTATCCAAGATGCAATAAAATTCCCAGATTTTGTCCATGCTGTTAAACCAGAACCAGATACAGAAGTACCTCAAGCCCAATCAGCCCACGATACTTTTTGGGATTTTGTAACTCGTAACCAAGAGTCCGCTCATATGGTTATGTGGCAAATGAGTGATAGGGCAATTCCTTTAAGTCTACGCATGGTTGATGGTTTTGGAGTCCATACTTTTAGATGGATAAATAAAGAAGGCAAGGCATGCTTTGTAAGATATCAATGGAACCCACAACTAGGAGTCCACTCTAGAGTATGGGATGAAACCTTAAAGGTATCTGGTAACGATCCAGACAGTCAAAGAAAAGATATGTATGATGCCATTGATGAAGGCTCTTACCCAGTTTGGGATTTCTGTGTTCAAATTCTTCCTGTTGAAAAAGAGCATGACTTCCCATTTGATATCCTAGATCCAACCAAGGTTTGGCCAGAAGAAGATATTCCAAAGGTAAAAATTGGAGAAATGATCTTTAATAGAAATGTAGATAATTACTTTGCAGAAACAGAGCAAGTTGCCTTTAATCCGGGCAATGTAATACCTGGAATTGATTTTTCAAATGACCCACTGTTACAAGGCAGACTTTTCTCCTACACTGATACTCAGTTATTGAGGCTAGGTGGACCAAACTTTGCACAAATTCCAATAAATAGACCAATAGTTGGAGTTCATAATAACCAAAGAGATGGCTGGCACCAACATATGATAAATAAGGGTCCAGTAGCCTACCATAAATCAACTATAGATGACCAATCTCCATATTATGAAAGCCCAGAAAATGGTGGCTATGAGCACTATCAAGAAAAAATTGATGGTCAAGTAATAAAGGCAAGAGATGATAGTTTTAGAGACCACTTTAGCCAGGCTACAGCCTTCTATAAGTCAGTTAGTAAGGTTGAGCAAGAACATATTATAAATGCCTTTTCTTTTGAACTATCAAAGGTCCAAAGAGAAGAAATTAGGCAAAATGTGGTAGATATGTTTGCCAATGTAGATATGAAAATGGCAGAAGAAATTGCTAAAAATGTTGGAGCAGATAAGCCAGACGCTGATCGTGGTTTTGATCCTGTTGGCATTAAGCCAAGTAAGGAAGCTAAGAAAGTAAAGATGCCAGAATTTGCTCAAGCCAATACAATCTTTAAGCCAGATACCTTAAAAGTTGGTATTTATTCTGATAATGATGATGATTTTGACTTTAAATCTCTAGTAAAGAAGATAAAAGATTCTAAGGCAAAGGCAGAAATTATCCAAGGCAATCTTCAAGATACAAAAGATGGACAAAAGGTAGACCATAGGTATGAGACAATCCATCCAGTTTTAGAAGATGCTCTCATAGTTGTAGTTCCTGAAAAACCTTCTAAAGATTTTAGTAAAAATGTTGGTGAATTTGTAGATGAAACTTTCAAACACTATAAACCAATATGGTTAATAGGAGATCCTGAGGCAATCTTAGATAAGGAGCAACAGAAGGCTCCTGGAGTTATTGTAAGTAAGGACATGAAGGAAATTGATAAGTTTATAGAAAACTTAACTAAGCAAAGATTCTGGGAAAGGGATGGTTCAATATAGCTTATAGGGCTTGGGATTTCCCAAGCTCTTTACATATTTAAATTTTACAAATTATATTAAGATAAGCTGGACAATTAGAAAGGGTAGTATGGTTTTTAAGAATACAGTTAGGAAATTTTTTATAGAAGATGGTAGTCATGACCTTTTTTGCTTTATATTTGGCTTGGTATTTTTATTTATTTTTACATTTTTAATGATGCCTAAATGGATATTCTGTCTGGGAATTGGAGTTCTTACAAGTTCAATTTTTAGATATATTACAACAGATGGTCTTTTTTATAAAGAATTTAAAAATTTAGACAATAGAAATAAAAGATTTGATTACATACTTAGTAAAAATATTTTTACCCTTTTATTTCTTGCGGTTTTTATTTTGATATTATATTTTTTATTGATTTTAGGAGATAAATTTGCCTTGACAAGTTATAGTGATTTTAACTTTAAATTAGTTTTTAAATTTATCATATATATACTAGCTAGCGAAAATATAATTTTAATTTTTAGTCATAACATGATTCCCAATTATAAATCAGGAAATATAAGAAATATTAATAAAGATATAGAAGTTGGAATGAAAAATTTAAAAACTATGATACCTTCTTTGCTTGTAAATATAATCTTACTTATTTTGATTTTTATATACAGAATGAACTTAAATATTGTTGCAGGAATCTTATATTTATTTGTTTCTACAGTTTTATTCAGCATCAATAAAAGATTGAGTTTTTAGTAAATTGATAGTAGGGATATGAAAATGATGAATAAAATAATTAATAAAAAGATAATACTAGAAATAATTTTCTATATACTATCATTTCCTCTTATTTTTTTAATCTTTGTATTATCTGCTAAGCTTGAATTTATACCTATATTTAATAATTTACTTCTTATTTTATCTGAGCTTGGATTTTTTTCTTATCAGATTATTTTTATATACAAATTCACTAATATTAAAATAAATTTTTATGTAAAGATATTTATAAGTTTAGTTTTGATTGGCATAATGCTTTTGTCGGTATACTTTATACTAATAATGAGTATTTTTGCTTTTAAGGACAATGAGCCTTTTTCTTATCAAGGAGAAAAATATTATATCCTGAATGAAGGCTGGCTTGATGATGATTATGAAATTTATAGGAAAAAAATAATCACAATGGATAAGCTTAATTTTGAAGAATCAAAGAAAATTTTTAAGGATATCAGTAATATTTCAAATGATCAAGTAAAAGATAAGTTTGAAATCTATTTTGATAAGGACAAGCAAATTATCAAAGGCCAAAAATCATTAGCATATGACAGGTCCGGGTCTGAACTAAGTGAAAAAGAAATTTTAAAAGATTTTAGCCTAAGAGATGCAAAATTAATAGCAAATTCAGCTTATGGCCTTATTGAAGTAGATAGGGCAGGAGCGAGGTCAAGGTGGTTTTTCATTGAAGTTATAGATAATAAATTAAATTTTATTTCGGAAATTCCAGATACTAGTCCTGAAATTAGCGGGGAAATTTCTGAGGATGGTCTTATTTTACTTAGGTGTGAAGATGTTAATGGAAATATAAATTTTTATAAGTCAGATGACTTAGGCAAAACTTTTAAACTTACTGATTAAAAATATTTGATTTTAAGTTAAATTTGCATATAATTATTTTAGGGAATGAAGTTCTCCCGTGATTATAATCTAAAGAATCTAAAACGCGAAAGCTGATGACTTCTACTTGATTGTAGGGGTGTCAGCTTTTTTTGTTAGGAAATTAAGGAGGTATTATGATTTTATCTTTAGGACTTATCCTACTAGTGGGAATGAGTCTTGCTAGTATTTTTAAGAAAATAGGCTTGCCTGCCATTATTGGTATGCTTTTAACTGGAATTATCCTTGGGCCAGAGCTTTTAAACTTGATTGACCCTAATACATTAGCAATTTCATCAGATTTAAGGACAATTGCCCTTATTGTTATCTTGCTTAAGGCGGGCCTTTCACTAGATATTTCTGACCTTAAGAGGGTTGGTACATCTGCAGTTCTTTTGTCATTTTTGCCAGCATCATTTGAAATATTGGCCTACGCAATATTTGCACCTATGGTTTTAGGCTTGAATCTTATTGATGGACTCCTTATGGGGGCTGTGATGGGAGCTGTTTCTCCTGCCATAGTCGTACCTAGGATGGTTAAGTTGATTGATGAGGGCTATGGTAAAGATAAATCTATCCCTCAGATGATCCTTGCTGGAGCATCTTGTGATGATGTCTTTGTCCTTGTTCTTTTTTCATCATTTTTATCTATGGCTAAGGGTGGAAGTTTTTCAGCTGGATCTCTTATAAAGGTACCTATATCAATAATACTTGGCATAGGAGTCGGAATTTTAATTGGTTTATTGCTTTATTATTTCTTTGAAATGAAATTTAAAAAAGGAGCCTACATCAGAAATTCTACTAAGGTCATTATTATTTTGGGTATCTCATTTTTGCTCGTAAGTATGGAAGGCTTATTAAAAAACCTTGTCCCAATTTCGGGACTACTTGCAGTTATTGCTATGGCTAGCTCCTATAAAATAAAGGCTAGTGATGACCTAGTTAGTAGACTTTCAGATAAATTTGCTAAGTTGTGGATATTTGCAGAAGTGCTTTTGTTTGTCCTAGTTGGAGCTGAGGTTGATATAAAATATATGACTGAAGTAGGATTTTATGGGATAATTTTAATATTTTTAGGACTTATGATAAGGGCTATAGGCGTATTTATTGCTGTAGGATTTTCTGATCTTAATAAGAAAGAAAAATTATTTACCATTTTTTCTTATATGCCAAAGGCTACTGTACAAGCTGCAATTGGATCGGTTGCCCTTGCTAATGGCTTATCATCTGGCCTTGCTATTTTATCTGTAGCAGTGCTTGGGATTTTAATTACAGCACCCCTTGGAGCAATCTTGATAGATAAGACTTATAAAAAACTTTTAGTTAGAGGATAAAATACTGAGTTTTTAAAATGGTATAATAGAATTAGATTAGAAAAGAAAGGTATTTTATGACAGAAGCTAAGTTAAAAGTTAAATTATTAAACTATACACCAAATGGAGAAGAGACAATAGCTCAGGCTGGTAAGCTTTGCTATTCTCCAGTTGGGGTAGATGAAATTTCTAAAAAGCAAGATGAAGAAGCTATCGCCAAATATGTAAAGATGCTTGCGAGCATGGGTCATATGTCTCCAATTGAGCATATTTCCTTTACCTTTGCAGTTGAGGGAGTATCTAGGACTTTAACCCACCAACTCGTCCGCCATAGGCTTGCTTCCTATTCTCAGCAATCTCAAAGATATGTCAAATTAGATGGTTTTGAATACATAATCCCACCCCACATAAAGGAAAACCCTGAAGCAACTGAAATTTATATAAAGGCTATGGAAGAAGATCAAAAAGCCTATGATAAGCTTACAGATATCTTATTTGATAAGCATTTTAAAGATTTTATATCAGAAGGACTGGATGAAAAGACAGCAAAAAGACAAGCTAGCAAGAAGGCTATAGAAGATGCAAGGTATGTATTTCCAAATGCTTGCGAGACTAAAATTGTCTTTACAATGAATGCTAGAACCCTTCTTCATTTTTTCTCCTTAAGGTCATGTAACAGGGCACAGTGGGAGATACGAGAGCTTTCTGATCAGATGATTAAGCTTGTCAAAGGGATTTATCCAAATATCTTTGCCAATGCAGGTCCATCATGCATTGGAGGACCTTGTCCAGAAGGTAAGATGACTTGCGGGAAAATCAATGAAGTTAGAGAAAAATATAAAAATATTTAAGGGCCAGATGGCTCTTTTATATTTGCTAAAAATGGGTATAAATACATATATGATATAGACAGGAAGGAATAATTATGTCTTATATAAGTTTAAAAAATGTGAGCAAAAAATACAAGTCTGGTACCAGCGAGATAGTTGCTAACGACAATATAAGTTTTGACCTTGATGAAGGGAAACTTCTTATAATTGTTGGGGCATCAGGTGCTGGTAAGACTACTCTACTAAATATAATAGGCGGAATGGAGCAAGCAAGTTCCGGAGATATATTAATTGATGGTAAAAACCTATCAAAATTAAATGATAAAGACCTTACCACCTATAGGCGTGATGACGTTGGTTTTGTATTCCAACATTATAATCTTATACCAAATCTCACAGCCCTTGAAAATGTTGAATTAGCTAGCGAATTATCAAAAGATTCCCTAGTGGCAGAAGAGGTCTTAGATGAAGTAGGTCTTAATTCTAGGTATGAAAATTTTCCATCCCAATTATCTGGAGGTGAGCAGCAAAGAGTTGCAATTGCAAGGGCTCTTGCTAAAAATCCTAAGCTTTTATTATGCGATGAGCCTACAGGTGCTCTTGATTATAAAACGGGAAAAAATATCCTAAAACTCTTACAAGATGCTTCAAGAAGGCTTGGAGCAACAGTTATAATAATAACCCACAATTCCCTTATTAAGCCAATGGCTGATGAGGTAATAGAACTAAAAGATGGGAAAATCCTGAAAGCATATAGCAACGAAAACCCAAGACCAGTTGGAGAACTGGAGTGGTAAGATGAATACTTTTTACAAAAATATAATAAGGGATATGAAAACAACCTTAGGAAAGGTATTTTCAATTGGAGTCATGGTTGGTCTTGCAACAATGATAATTGTAGGCCTAAATCTGACAGGCCCATCTATGAGAAAAAGCCTTGACGAGTCACTTAATATCTATAAACATCCCGATATAATAGTAAGGTCAACTTATCCAATGGATTATGAAGATCAGATTCTTTTAGAAAATGACAATGATATTAAGGATATTTCATTTATAAAAATTATTGACTTGGAAAACCAGAATCAGATTATAAGGATAAAATCTTTTGATAAGAATTTTGAAAAAATAGATATGGTCGATGGTCAAAAGTTAAAGGCAAAGAACGAAATAATTCTAGATAAGGCCCTAAAATCTACTTATAAGATTGGTGATTATGTAGATTTTTCCTATATAAATGACAAGCAAAAGGATACTAATAAGCTTAGAAATACAAAATATAAAGTAGTAGGATTTTTTAATACTAGCCAAAGATTTCTTGAAGACATGAAAGAGATTTCTCCAGTTGGCAAAAAAGAAATATCTGGCCTTGCCTTTATTTCAAAAGAAAATTTCGAAAAAGAAGAATTTGATGAAGTAAATATTTCTTATAAAACTACTGAAGATTTAAATAAAACAAGTGACGAATACAAACAAATTGTAAAAGATAAGAAGGATGCTATAGATAAGGTTATCTTATCTAGACCAAAGGAAGTGTTGGAGAAGATAAAAACTGAGGCAAATGATAAGATAAATAAGGCCGAGGGCGACTTATCTGATGCTAGAGAAAAAATATCTGAAACTGAAAAAGAATTAAAAGATGCTAAGATAAAAATTGATGATGGATTTAGTAAATACGGGACAGAAAAAGCGAAGTATCATAGAGAAATTGAAAATGCTAAGGCTAAGCTAACTAAGGCAAGAAATGACTTGATTACAGGTCAAGCAGAGCTTGATAAGGCCAAGCTTGAATTAGAAAATTCAAGAAATAAATATGATGAAGAGATTAAAATAAATGAAGAAAAGTTAAATGAATCCTATCAAAAGATTAAGGCGGGACAAGATGAAATTTCAAGCAAAAGGCAAGAAATAGAAAATGGTCTAAGTCAGATAGATGCTTCTTTTAAGGAATCTTTACAAGTTAATGATCAATTACCAGATTCTAATGAAAATCAGACGGAATTAGGTCTTGATGCATTAGGCCAGGCTAATTCTGATGATTTTGAAGAAGAAATAGCTAAGCAAAAGGCACCCCTACTAGCTGGCCTTGAAGAAATTAAGAAAAAGGAAGTTGAATTAAATAAGGCCCTTGCTTCTTACAAGCAAGGAAAGGCTAAATTTGAAGAAGAAAAAAAATCAGGAGCAGCAAAGCTTGACCAGGCTCTAAAAACAGTAAATAATAAGCAAACAGAAATCAGCAGAGGCTGGACATCATATTATCAAGGCCTTGATGAGCTTGAAAAGAATAGGGTAAAAGGGGCAAATGAATTAGAAAAAGCCTATAAGGACCTTATAAAATCAAAAGCTGATTACGAAAAGGGTCTTAAGGAATTTGAAGATAAAAAATCAGAGTCACTAGATGATATAGAAGAAGGGGAAGAAGAGATAAAAGATCAAAAGGAAACCCTTCTAAAACTTACAGATCCTGAATATAATGTGAGTACAATCTTTGATAATGAGGGCATAGATACTTATTATCAAAACTCCCTAAATATGGACAAATTATCCCTAGTATTTCCTGTGTTTTTCTACATGGTAGCTATGCTTGTAACCCTTACAACCATGAAAAGATATATAGAGGAGCAAAGGCTAATAAATGGTAGTCTAAAATCCTTGGGCTATTCAAATAAATTAATAGCCAGGAGATTCTATATTTATGGTCTGATACCTACCTTGATAGGGTCAATAATAGGTGGGATTTTGGCAAGGTATCTAATAGCAGGGATAATATTTAAGGCCTATTCAACAGGTTTTTCTATAATAAATATGAGCTTCACATCATCGCTTCTTTTGATTATAGGGTCTGTGATTCTTTCAGCAAGTTTAGTAGCCTTAACAGTATTTTTCACCTCTAAGGAAACTGTAAATGAGTCCCCAGCAAGACTACTTCAGGCAAAGGCACCAGAAAAGGGATCTCAAATTCTTTTAGAAAAGATAAAGCCGATTTGGAAGAGACTTTCCTTCATGCAAAAAATAACGGCTAGGAACCTATTTAGGTATAAGTCAAGGATGTTTATGACCCTCTTTGGCGTAGCAGGCTGCACAGCCCTTATATTTTTCGGCTTTGCAATGATTGATTCCTTAAAGGATACATCAGCTATTCAACAAAATGAACTCTTCCATTATCAATCAAAAGCAATCCTAGATCAAAAGTCAGATAGGAAAATTTTCGATGATTTGATAGAAAAAGATAAGAGGCTTGAGATTAGAAATGAAAGTGCAAGCCTAAATAGAAATGGCACAGACCTTGATCTATCAATTATAATACCTAAGGATATGGCTAGGTTTAATGATTTCGTATCTTTAAGAAAAAATATAAATAATCCTATAAATCTAAAAGAAGCTAAGGCTGTAATTACAAAAAATGCTAGCAAAAAGCTTAAATTGAAGGAGAATGACAAGATAAAGGTAGAAGTAGATAAGAAATTAATAGAAATTGAGATAGGATCAATTACAGAAAATTATGTAGGAGATTACCTATATATTTCCAAGGACTATTATGAAGATTTGACCTCTAATAAACTAAGTGTAAATGCTGATTATATAAAGGGGGACCCTGATAAGACTACCCAAAAATTGGAAGATTGCGATGAGGTTCTTGCAGTAATAAATACAAGCGGAGCCTATGAATCAATGGATGCTTTGCTTGCTAATTTAAACTTAGTAATAGTTGTAATAACCTTGGTTTCATCAGTGCTTGCAAGTGTCGTTTTATATAATATAACCGATATAAATGTAAGCGAGAGGAAAAGAGAGCTTGCAACCATAAAAGTTCTAGGCTTTTATCCAAAGGAAGTAACAGCCTATATCTATAGGGAAATATTTATTCTAAGCCTTATAGGCATAGGAGGTGGATATTTGTTAGGTTATCTAATGTTTAGGTATATAATTGACCTGGTTGCCCCAAGAGATATCATGCTTTCTTATAAGCTTCACCCTCTAAGCTTTATAGTAAGTGCGGCCATAACCCTTATCCTATCAATGATTATGCTTATATACGTACACAATAAACTTAAAAATATCGACATGGCTGAGGCCATGAGCAGTGGAGAATAAGGCGGATTTTCCGTCTTTTTTCTTTTTATTCCTAGATAAAATTTGAATCTTTGCTATAATTATAGGGAGGTGAATTATGAAAATTATTTTAGTAAGACACGGATTAACAGAAGCTAATATGAAGATGGTCTACTCTATTGATGAGACAAAATTAGAACAAAGTGGCCTATACATATTAGATAGGACAAAAGAATTACTTAAAAATTATCAAATAGATGAAGTTTACACATCAAACCTTTATAGGGCAAAAGAAACTGCGGACTACCTGGGCTATAAAGATTATAAGAGCGATGGCCGCCTAAATGAGATGAACTTTGGCGACTTTAAGGGCAGAAGCCTTGTTGATGTAAGAGAAAATGAAAAGGAATTTTTTATAAAGGAAAAGTCAGACTATTTTGGCCTAAAATATCCAAATGGAGAATCAAGGCTTGATGTAATAAAAAGAGTAGGAGATTTTCTTGAAGAAAAATCCAAGGAAGATAAGACAATCTTAATAATAAGCCACGGGATTGCCATAAGATCATCACTATTTTGGATATTAAAAGATCTTGATAATTGGCCATCATTTTGGATAGATAATGGATCACTTACAGTTTATAAGATTGAAGATGGCAAAAGACTTATAGAAAGTGTCAACCTAATATGAAATTTATCCATCTAGCAGATGTTCATCTGGCAGATAATTTAAATTTTAAATCAGACCTATCTTCTCTCATCAGAAAGAAAAATAAAGAATCTTTTTATAAAATCTTAGAAGAGAACCAAGATGCTGATTTTATTTTAATTGCCGGAGACCTTTACGAGAGGGATTATTTTACCCTAAATGATTACAAAGACCTATTTGAAAAAATTGGTGCTTTTAAAAAAGATGTCTTTTATGTTGCAGGAAATCACGATTATATAGGAAGGGATAATTATCTTTATCTAAAAAATAAACCAGATAATTTACACATTTTTTGGGACGATGATCTTTCTTATTTTGAGATCGATAATATAAGAGTTTATGGACTTTCATACGTGGATAGGATTTATAATAAGGATTTTCCTTATGATATAGATTTAGAAGATTCATATTTTAATATTTTACTTGTCCACGGGGATGCCTATAATAAAAACTCATCATACTTAAATTTAGATATAGGAAAGCTTAAAAATCTTGGCTTTGACTATGTAGCCTTAGGTCACATTCACAAGAGAGATAAGCTTTATGATAATATTTATTACTCAGGAGCAATCGAGCCTATGGATTATAGCGACCTTTATGACTTTGGTTATATTAAATATGATGAGGGAAAGGTTTCTTATGTAGATTCATCGCTAATGAAATTTTATGATTTAAATATAGACCCAAGTGATTTTAATAATCAAGATGACTTGGTTGATTATATTAATTCTAAGTTAGAAGATAAGATAAATTTTTTAAGACTAAGGACAGACAAGAACATCTCTCTAAATTCTTTTAGAAAAAATGTTAATGCTTACGATATAGATTTAAAAATAAATGAGCAAATTGATTATAAAAAACTTGCAAGTCTTTATCCTAATTCAATTCTTTCAAAATTTTTAGAGAAATTTGAGGGCAAAGATGATGAAATATCTAATAGAGCCTTAGACCTAGGCTTAGAAGCCTTATTTAGGAGCCAAAATGACTGACTTATATATAAAGGAATTAAATATAAAGGCCTTTGGTAAATTTATAAATAAGAAAATTACATTAGATAAGGAATTTAATCTTATTTATGGCCTAAATGAGTCGGGTAAGTCTACTATTAAAAATTTCATTGAGGGGATGTTTTATGGTTTCGATGAGGGCAAGCAGAGAATTAGTTTTTCATCAAAAAGAGAAATATATAGGCCCAAAGAAGCCTATATCTATGCTGGTAGCTTAATTATTTATAAGGATGGGGAGAATTTCAGACTTGATAGGGATTTTGATAGTGGTGCCTACAAGATTTATAACCTTAGCAAAGGATTAGAGCTTGATACTAAAGCCAGTGACCTAGCTTATCCTGGCAAATATTTCTTAAATTTGGATTATGATCTCTATAAAAATTTTATATCTTCCTACCAGATGCAAGTTACATCTGCTGATAGCAAGAAAAAAGTAATAGAAAAGCTAGCAAGCAAGGATATTGACTATAATTTTTCTATTAAAAGCGCTATAGAAATCCTAGATAAAAAGCAAGCAGACCTTGGCACAGAAAGGGCCTACACCAAGCCCTATTACAAAATCAAAGAAAAAATCGCAGAGATTAAAGGGTCCTTAAATGAAATAGGAAGTCTTAAGGCAAAATTTAGAAAAGAATTTCAAAGTTTAGACATAAATAGGGAAAAACTTCAAAAGCTTGAAGTAAAATATAAAAATTTAAAAGATGAGAATGAAATATTCAATTCACTAAGGTCTGACCAAAACTACAAGGACTATAAAAAATGGGCAGATAAGTTATATGAACTTGATCAAGACCTAAAAAAATATGAAGATCTAAAATCCTACAGGAGCGAGGATTTTGAAGACATAGAAATTTATCAAAAAGACCAAGTCTCTATTAGGTATATCTATGTATTTTATATTCTCCTATTATTAATAATCGGTCTTAGTATTTTTACAAAAAACCTCTATTTGCTTTTGCTTATAATTCCTACTTTATTTTTCTTATTTAAGGATAGAAAAGAGAAGGTCGAGCCTGATTTTATACGACTTGGAGTAAATAACTTAGCTGAGTATAATAGGCTAAGGATGAGATTTTTAAAATACAAGTCCTTATTAGAAGAAAAAGAAAAAATAGAAGAAGTTGTATCAATTATAAAAAAACAAGACCTAACAGCTCTAGATCATGACTTAGAATACGATTTTGATTTTGAATCTTACGACAATATAAAAGATCAGGAAGAGATTGATAGCTTAGATAAAGAAATTAAAAACTTAAAAATATTTCTTAACGCTAGGGAGAAAGAACTTTTATTAATAGATGATAAGCTAAGAAAAGAAGTTGATTATAAGGATGAGCTAAAATATTTAGAGGAAAAATTTCAAGAAATTGTAAGAGAAAAAGAAGCAATCGACCTTGCCAAAACTACTATTTTAGCTATAGCTGATGAAAATAAAAATGATATGGCAAAATTAAATAGAAAAATTAATTCTTTAATTACAAGCATTAGCAGGAATAATTTTAAGGTTTCCTATGATTCTGACCTAAATATTGATATTAGAGATAAAAATTTTAATTCTTTTGATCTAAATCAATTATCTCAGGGCTTTTTTGACCAATTAAATCTTGCCCTAAAGCTTAACCTAGTCAACGAGAGCTTTGGACAAGTTTTTATGATATTTGATGATGCCTTTATTAATTATGACATTGAAAGATTGATCAGATTTTTATTCGTTCTTCTTGACATGGCAAGGGATAAGCAAATAGTCTATTTTACCTGCCATAGGAGAGAGGAAGAATTTTTCTTAAATGAAAATATTGAAGTAAAACTAATAAATTTGGAGGATAGATGATATATGCTATCGCAGACTTGCATCTAGACTACACAGAAGAAAAATCTATGGAAGTCTTTGGCGATGCTTGGAAAAATTATCAAGAGAAAATTTTTAATAATTGGAATAAGCTAATAAAAGATGGAGATACAGTCTTAATTCCTGGCGATATTTCTTGGGCAATGGATATTGATCATGCAAAAATTGACCTTGAAAAATTAGAAAAGCTTCCTGGAAGGAAAATTTTAATGAAGGGCAACCACGATTATTGGTGGTCTTCCTTAAATAAGCTCAACCAGCTTGGTTTTTCAACTATCGAATTTTTGCAAAACAATTCCTTTGAAATAGAAGACTATATAATATGTGGTACTAGGGGCTGGATATCAAGAGATTCTAGAGATTTTGATGACCATGATGAGAAGATATTTGCTAGAGAATTATTAAGGCTTCAAAATTCCATAGAATCTTCCAGACAAGATAAAAAGTTAATCATTAACTTTCATTACCCACCAATAAATGGCGATGGAAGTCTTAATGAATTTTTTGATTTGGCAAAAAATTACAATACTGATACAATTATCTATGGACACCTCCATGGAAGTGGTCATAGACTTATAAGAGAAGGGAATATAGATGGCATTAATCTTGTGTGTGCTTCGGGCGATTACATAGATTTTAAGCCAGTGAGGATTAAATAATGCAAAGAGAAATAGAAATAAAGGTATTAGATATAATACCAGAAAAACTTGAACAAGAACTAATTGAATTAGGGGCGGAAAAGATTGTTGAAGAAAAACAAGTAAATTACACTTTTGCTCCAAAAAATTCTGAAGACTTTGACACAGGCTATCTTAGGATAAGGGAAACTTATATTGAAGGAAAGAGAGAATCAATTGAGCTTACCTTCAAAGAGATGAAAGATTCCGAAGATGTAAGGATTAACAACGAATTTACAACAAGAATTGATTCTGTAACTATGATGACCCAAATCCTAGATAGGATTGGCGTGAAGATAAAATATAAGGGCCAAAAGCAAAGAATATCCTATAGATATAAGGGTCAAAGATTTGATATTGACACTTGGGATAAGGCAACCTATCCTCATCCATATCTAGAGATTGAATTTACTAACCAATCAAAAATCGATGAAATACTCGATGATTTAGGCATTGATAGGGATAAGGTCACTACAAAATCAATTTCTGATCTAATAAGCGAGTTATAATTTTGACAGATAAAAATTTCCTGGTATAATTTTAAAAAATCCAAGGAGATGAATATGATTTCTATAAAAAATTTATTAAATTCGCACGATTTGTCAAAAGAAGATTTGCTTGAAATTATAGAACTAGGAAATGATATTTATAAGAGTCCTACCGATTTTTCTCATTATGCAGATGGGAAGATATTGGGGACTCTTTTTTTTGAGCCTTCAACAAGGACAAGACTATCATTTGAATCAGCTATGCTAAGATTAGGTGGTTCTGTAATAGGTTTTTCAGACTCTAGCAATTCTTCAACAACTAAGGGAGAAAGTTTACAAGATACAGTTAGAACTGTAAGCCAATATGCAGATATAATAGCCATGCGCCACCCTCAAGAAGGTGCAGCATATCTTGCTAGTCTTGCTGCTGATTGTCCAATAATAAATGCAGGTGATGGGGGCCACCAACATCCAACTCAAACCCTTACAGACATTCTAACAATTTCAAATTACAAGGAAAGTCTTGATAACCATGTAATAGGTATATGCGGTGACCTTAAATATGGCAGGACTGTTCACTCACTTATCAAGGTCTTAAACCTATTTTCAAATAATAAATTCATCCTTATATCACCTGATGAATTAAAACTTCCTCAATATGTAAAAGAAGAAGTTTTTGATGAAAACAATGAATATGAAGAAGTCAGATCGCTTGATGCTGTAATCGATAAGATTGACATCTTATACATGACAAGGATTCAGAAGGAAAGATTCTATTCAGATGCCCAATATACAAGGCTTAAGGACTCATATCTTTTAAATAAGGAAAAAATGAGCCAAGCAAGAGAAGATATGATAGTCCTTCACCCACTACCAAGGGTTAATGAAATTGCAAAAGAAGTAGATAGAGACCCAAGAGCAGTATATTTTAAACAAGTTAAATTTGGTATGTATGTAAGAATGGCACTAATTATAAAACTTTTGGAGGCAAACAATGCTTGAGATTACTAGTATAAAAGACGGAATTGTAATAGACCATATAAGAGCAGGTCTAGGTATGAAAATCTATGAACTATTAGATTTAGAAGACCTAGATAGCGAAATAGCAATAATATTAAATGCAAGCTCAACCAGATTTGGTAAAAAAGATATTTTAAAGATTGCAAATAATATCAAAATAAATTTAGATGCTGTATCAATAATAGATCCTACAGCCACAGTTAATATCATAAAAGATGAAAAAGTTGTTGAAAAACTTGAATTAAAACTTCCTGAAAAAGCTGTTGATATCTTAACATGTCAAAATCCAAAATGTGTATCAACTAGCGAAAGAGAAGTGTCTAGTGAGTTTATTTTGATAAATAGAGAAGAAAAAACATATAAATGTGCCTTCTGTGGACACATTTACGATGTGGAAGAATAAAATGAAGCAAATTTTTACAAATTTTTATGGATTTGATGATGTAAAGATTACACGTAAAGAAATCTTTGTGGAAGATGGGGTAATCGTAGAAGAATTTGCTAGGGATGAAGCAGATGAAATAATTGACTGCCAAAACCTAGCCCTCATTCCATCTTTTACAGACCTTCACGTACACTTTAGAGACCCAGGTTTTACCTACAAGGAAGACCTAAAGACAGGTTCTCTTGCTGCCCTAAAAGGAGGAGTTACAAATGTCCTCCTTATGGGCAACACCAAGCCTACTGTATCATCAGTTGAAATCTATGAAGATATAATAAAAAGAGCAGAAGAACTTGATTTAATTGGGATAGATCAAGTTTATACCATAACCAAAAATTTTGATGGTAAAAGCTTAGACCATCTTGAAACCATGCCTCACTCAGTTAAGTTTATCTCTGATGATGGCCACGGGGTTGATGATGGGGAAGTTATGTATAAGGCCATGCTTAAGGCAAGAGAGCTTGGAGTAAATATGACTCTTCATGAAGAAGTGGCAGGCGTATCAGCTATAGATTATGAAGTTGCAGAAGAAGCCATGACCCTTAGGGATTGCTATTATGCATATAAGCTTAAAATGCCAGTTCATTTTTCCCACGTTTCAACAAGGGGAGCAATGACAGCTATTAAATATTTTAAGGATTTGGGGGCAAAAATAACTTGTGAAGTAACACCCCATCACTTATACTATAGCGAAAAAGCCAGAGATGAAATGAAGGTTAATCCTCCAATTAGAAAAGAGGAGGATAGGCTATTTTTACTAGAAATGATAAAAGAAGGTTATGTAGATGCAATCGCGACAGACCATGCTCCTCATTCTAAAGAAGAAAAGGAAAATGGAGCCCCAGGCTTTATAGGAATAGAAACATCCTTTTCAACTTGCTATGAAGTTTTGGTAAAATCTGGTCTTATTTCCCTAAACCAACTGATAAAAATTATGTCCACAAGGCCATCAGAAATTTTGGGTATTAAAAAAGGAAAATTAGACCCAGGCTATCTTGCTGATTTTAATCTAATTGATCTTGATAAATCCTATATTTATAAAGAAGAGGATATTAGGTCAAAATCTAAAAATTCACTTATGATTGATAAAAAACTATATGGACAAATTCAAAAAGTCTACAGAAAGGGTATTTTAAAATATGAACATAATTGATAAACTATATGAAAGAATCGACAAATTAGGCTTTGTTTGCGTAGGACTTGACACATCTCTTGATTATATACCTGATGTGATTAAGGAAGGAAAATCAACATCTGATGCCTTGTTTGCCTATAATAAGGAAATTATAGATTCTACAAAGGATGTGTGTGCTATCTATAAGCTTCAAATTGCTTATTATGAATCATATGGCTTAGAAGGCATGCTAGCTTATAAAAATACCCTTGATTACCTAAGGGATAATGATTTGCTTAGCATAGGGGATGTTAAAAGATCAGACATAGCAGCCTCTGCAACAATGTATGCTAAAGCTCACTTTGAAGGAGACTTTGAGGTTGACTTTATAACCTTAAATCCATATATGGGTATGGATTCAATTGAGCCTTACGAAAAATATTTAGCATCCGGCAAAAAGGGAGTTTTTGTTTTACTTAGAACTTCAAATCCAGGAGCCAATGACTTTGAAGTCCTAGATGTAAATGGTGAGGAACTATTTTATACAATTGGCGATAGGCTAAAAGAAATTAATGACAAATATATAGGAGAAAATGGCTACGGACCTGTAGGCCTTGTAGTAGGTGCTACCCATAGCCAAGAGGTAGAAAAAATCAGAGAAAGATATAAAAATATGTTCTTTTTGATCCCTGGTTTTGGAGCCCAAGCAGCTGATTCTATGAATGTATATAAACTTCTAAATGATTTAAATGCAGGAGTTGTAAATTCATCACGTGCCATCCTTAAAAACTGGATGAATTATGATGATGGCAAAACAAATGTAGGCAAATACGCCAGAGAAAAAACAATAGAAACTTATAAGGAAATATCTAAAAATGCAAACATATAGACCATGCAAAGTTATTGAAAATATTGAGATTGCACCAGGTATTTTACAAATTAGCCTAGATGTAAATCTTAAGGGTAAGCCTGGCCAATTTTTTATGTTAAGGGCAGATTCTTTTAGAGATGACCCTATTCTTGCCAGACCCTTTGGCATATGCGACCAAAGGGAAGATAGGTTGGTTTTCCTATGCCAAGTCGTAGGTAAGGCAACTAAGCTTATAGGCCGACTAAAAAAGGGTGATGATGTATCAGTTCTAGGCCCACTGGGAAATGGATTTTCTTTAAGTAGTGAAAAGAAAATCGCCATAGTAGCTGGTGGAATTGGTATTGCGCCACTATTGGAACTTGCTAAAAATCTTGATACTAAAGCAGATTTTTATGCAGGTTTTGCCGATGACCCATATTTTGTAGAAAATTTTAAACCTTTTGTAAATAAAATAGTAACAAGTTCTGAAAGGGATGAAAAAAAGTTTATCTTAGAAAAGATAGATTTAGATGAATATGACATGATTTATGCTTGTGGTCCAAATCCAATGCTCAAGGCCCTTTGGGATCAAAATACCAAGGCTAAAGTCGAAATATCAATGGAAGCTCATATGGCCTGTGGGATTGGGGCCTGCTTAGGCTGTACAGTAGAAAACAGTGAGGGAGCATTTGTAAGAGTTTGTAAAGATGGGCCAGTATTTGATGCAGAAAGGATATATGGATGAGTTTAAAAGTAAATATAGCTGGAGTAGACTTTAAAAATCCTGTAATAGCAGCAAGTGGTACCTTTGGTTTTGGAGAAGAATTTTCTAATTACATAGATATAAATAAGCTTGGCGGCATATCTTCTAAAGGCCTAACTCTTAAGAAAAATCCAGGCAATCCTGGCATAAGAATATATGAAACACCTGCCGGAATTATGAATTCCATAGGCCTTCAAAATCCAGGTGTAGATCATTTTATAGAAAATGAACTTATTTTTATGAGAAAATACCAACCTGTTGTAATTGCTAATCTTGGAGGCCATTCTTATGATGATTATAGAATTGGGGCAAGCAAATTAGAAGATAGCGATGTCGATATGATTGAGCTTAATATCTCATGCCCCAACCTAAAAGAAGGTGGCATGGCCTTTGGAACAGATCCTCACAAAGCAAAAGAAGTCATAAAACAGGTAAGAAAGGCTACAAAAAAGCCTCTAATTGTAAAATTATCACCAAATGTAACAAGCATAGGTGAATTTGCAAAAATTGCTGAAGGTGAGGGAGCTGACAGCATATCCTTAGTAAATACCTTTAATGCAATGGCTGTTGACATAAAAAGGAAAAAATTTGTTTTTAATAACAAAACAGCAGGCCTATCAGGTCCTGCAATTAAACCAATAGCCCTAAGGATGACTTATGAAGTAGTAAATGCTGTAAAACTTCCTGTTATCGCCATGGGTGGAATAATGAATGTAGAAGATGCTCTTGAATTTTTGATGGTCGGAGCCAAGGCCATCCAAGTGGGAACAGCTAATTTTAAAAGACTTGAAACAATGATTGATATAGTAGATGGTTTAGAAAAATATCTTGAAGATAATAAAATATCTGATATAAATGAGATTATAGGAATATTATAGGAGTAAATTATGGATAGAACAGTAGAATTATTAAAAAAATCTGATGCACTTTTAGAAGGACATTTTATTTTATCAAGCGGTAAGCACTCTGATAAATATGTTCAATGTGCAAAACTTATACAAAATCCTGTTTATTGTCAAGAAGTGGCTGAAATAATTGCAGGAAAAATAAAAGAAGCTGGAATTAATGTAGACTTATGTGTAGGTCCAGCTATGGGCGGAATAATTATAGCCTATGAACTAGCTAGAGCACTAGGGGTAGATGCTATATTTACAGAAAGAGAAAACAACGTGATGACTCTTAGACGTGGTTTTGACATCAAAAAAGGCCAAAAAGTAATCATCGTGGAGGATGTAATAACTACAGGTAAGTCTTCTTTTGAAACCGTAGATGTAATAAACAAGTGTGGGGGAGAAGTAGTAGCTCTAACATCCATTGTAAATAGGTCAAATAAGGATGAAATAAATGGACTTGCCTTAATATCAGCTACAAAAATTGAAGTAAATGCATGGGATCCTGATAATATTCCAGAAAATTTAAAGGATATACCAGCTGTAAAACCAGGCTCAAGAAAGTTCTAATCTTGATAATTAGGTCATTAAGGATATAATTTTATTATAATGATATATTAAAGGAGACTTATGATATATAAAAAGAGTATATTTAATAGTTTTATATTTTTAATGGCAATAGTCATATCCTTTATAAATTTTGCAAAAATTTCTTATGCTGATAAGGCTAAAAAGCCTACAAAAGATTCTCTGCTTGATGGTCTTAGGCAAATTTCAGCAGAAACTTACAATCTAAAAGATATGAGAGATATAAGATTTAATAAATTAAAAAAAGACCTTGAAGAATTTAGAGACAAGGGATCAGCAAAAATATCAGAAAAAAATTATTTCTATCTCTTAAATCCTACTAATTTTACAGCCGAAGAATTAGAGTGGGGCCTTGCAGGTACAAACCTAAAATCCTTAGGCAAGGATTTTAAAGAAGTAAGTGAAGATGTAGAAATAAATCCAATACTACTTATGGCCATGGCTAAGCATGAAACTGGAAATGGTACAAGTGAGCTTTACAAGAATAAGAAAAATCTTTTTGGATTCAATGCCTATGATTATGATCCATACAATCAAGCTACAGACTTTGAAAATGATAGAGCATCTATTGATACAGTAGCAAAACATTTAAAAAACGAATACCTCAATAAAGAAGGTAAGTTTTATAATGGTGTTTCTACCTCTGGAATTGGTACACTTTATGCAACTGACAAAGATTGGTCTAAAAAGGTAGATTGGATGATGATAGAAGTAGCCCAGGCTATGATTAAAGCTTATGAAGCTTATGACTGATTATTAAGAAAGGAATAATAATGAATACTAGAGATTATTTAAATGGAATATCTACGGATGGATATGAATTTTTTGGAGCTCATAAGAGAAAATCAAATGATTATATTTTTAGACTTCTAGCACCGAATGCAAAAGAAGCTTATATTGCTGGAGACTTCAATAAGTGGGAGAAGACTCCTATGCGTAAATATAGCACGGGAGTCTTTTCTGTAACAATTGAAAATGCTAAAAATCTTGATGAATATGAATATGAAATTATTGATAAGGATGGTAATTCTTACAAAAAACTAGATCCTTATTCCAAAAAAATCAATCTAGATGAGGGTACATCCTTTATTCTTGATGAAGGCTATAAATTTAAATATAAGAAATCTAAAAATGAAGCTAAAAATATATACCAAATTCATCTAGGAGCTATGTTCAGATCTAACAAGGACAAATCCAAAATCTATGATCAAATAGTTAAACATGCCAAAGAAAATAATTTTTCTCATGTTCAGCTTATGCCAATAAGTGAATATAAAAATTATAAGCAAATGGGATATTCTTCTATAGGGCATTTTGCATTTTCTTCCAGATATGGAGATTTAAAAGACTTTAAAGAATTTGTAGATAAATTACACAAAGAAAAAATCGGAATAATTGTTGAGCTTGATATAGCTGAGTTTGATCCAGACTTTCTTTATCTAGATAGATTTGATGGAACAAACTCATACAACTATGATTATGATAATATCAAATATAATTATTTTGGAGCTATAAATTTTGACCCTACAAAAGAATTGGTAAGATCTTATATTTTATCTTTAGTTGAATATTATACTAAGGTACTAAATATTGACGGAATTTTCTTCCCATCAGCTGAAAATATGATTTTTTGGCAAGGGGACAGGAATAGGGGAATAAATCAAGAGTGGTTAGACCTTATTAACCAAATAAATGATTTAATTAAAGCAAATAAGTCCTTTTCAATAGGTGGAATTAATGGAAGTTATGATGGTTTAGATTTAAGTTTTGATTATATTTTTGATAGTAGATTTAAAAATATGATTGAATTATTTAAAACAGAGCCTATAAATCGAGCAAATTTTCAAGCTTATGTTAGAGCTTTGATAGCAAATGATACTTATAAGATTATCCATGGTTTTTCATATGTAGATAGCATTGTAAATGAAGCTAGTCTTGCAATGAAGATGTATTCTCATGATAGAAAATTTGAACAGCTAAAGACTCTTTTAACCTTCTTATACAGCTTAAAATCCACCAAGACTATCTTTATGGGGGATGAATTAGCAGATTTTGATACTTTTTCAATATATGATGAATTTACTTATGAAAAATTTGACCAATACCAAATCAAATTCAATGATTTTTATAAGGATTTAACACAATTATTTATAAATAATAAATCTTTAAGTAATACAGATTCAGATGTTAATATATTAGATATAGAAGGTTACAGCTTATATGCCTTTGAGAGAACTTATAAGAATGAAATATTACTAGTCATAACAAACTTTACAGATATTGAATATAAGATTAATGCTCCATATGATTTAGAAGAATTGATAAATACTGATGATTTAAAATATATGGGAGATGGCAATACAAATGGGCTTATAAAAAGAGGAGAGGATATCAGGTTAGCTCCTTATAACTCTGCAATTTTCAAAATTAAATAAATTCAAAAACTCCAAATCTCTTTTATTTATATAGAGATTTGGAGTTTATTTTTATAACTTTCTTTCAACTAATTCATATTCTCTTTCTATATTATGAGCAACTTGAGTAAATCTCTCGAGTACAGTTTTTCTAGATATAATTCCTAAAAAATATCCATTTTTAAGGGTCACACATACAAAGTTATTATCTATTAAAAGCGAGATTACATCTTCAAGCTTATAATTATCAAAAACAATTGGTACCTTTTGATTCATAACTTGACTTACCCTAAGTTTATTAAGTTTATCTTCATCAAAAAGAGATAAGTTATCAAAACTAGTTACTATATTTGATATTGAAATAAGACCCCTTACGCAGTTATCATCATCTACAACCGGTATTATTTGGTAACCTGAGTTAGATAAAACAAGAACAGCATGAAGCAAAGTATCTTCTTGATTAACTACTGCTACAAGGGATGAATCTATCATTAAGTTAGGCGTAGGTCTATTAAATAGCTTTTCAAAATTTTTTCCTATCAATTTTCCCTCCTTAGTTTCTTATATAATTATTATATCACTTTTTATGCAAATAAAAAAACTTCAGACCAATCAAAAAGTTTTAGTCTGAAGTATATGTAAGCACACCTAGCATCGAACAATTAACATAATATAGTGTCAAATATATCCGACTCATGATAGGTTGCCTTACGGCACACAGAAGTGGCTGCTTAATGCTGCTAGGTTCCCCTCCTGACATGGTTCGCAGTCTCCTGTTGCGTAAGATCTATCAATCAACACCGCATATATTAGTCTTTTAATCTGCTAAAAGCCCTCCACTAGGAATTAAACCCTGCTGTAGCGGATTGCAGGTTACAAGGCACCGCTAGTTCCCCGTCTAGTGCATGGCGGAGAGCATGGGATTTGAACCCATGATACAAATAAACTGTATACACGATTTCCAATCGTGCTCCTTCAACCACTCGGACAGCTCTCCATACTACAATAACTTACTATACCCCAAAGATCCTACATTGCAAAGTGAAAATATTACCATAAATATAAGAATCTATGGTATAATAAATAAGATAGAAAGGAAAGGTATGGCAAAAGCTTTATATAGACAATATAGACCAAAGACCTTCGATGAAGTTCTTGGTCAAGATAAAGTCGTAAATGTTTTAAAAAATCAGCTAATAAACAATAACTTTTCTCACGCTTATCTTTTTGCTGGAGAAAGGGGTTGCGGAAAAACTTCAGCAGCCAAAATCTTTGCAAAGGCCATAAATTGCCTTCATCCCAAAGATGGTTCTCCCTGCCTAGAATGCGAAAATTGTAAGGCTATAGAAGATGAATCAACACTCGATGTAGTAGAAATGGATGCTGCTAGTAATAGAAGAATAGATGATATTAGAAATCTAAAAGATAATGTGATTTATCCACCTTCTAAACTAAAGTATAAAGTCTACATAATAGATGAGGCCCATATGATTACCAGAGAGGCTTTTAATGCCCTTCTTAAAATTATGGAAGAGCCACCAAAACATTTAGTTTTTATTCTTGCTACTACAGAAATTGATAAGATTCCAAAAACAATTTTGTCGAGGGTACAAAAGTTTGAATTTAACAAGATTGATTCTGTAAAAATAAAAGAACAGATAAATATTATTTTAAAAGATAAAGATATAGAAATGGAAAATGAGGCCATCGACTTAATTATAAGAAAGGCGAAAGGAGCTATGAGGGATGCTTTAAGCATCTTAGACCAGGTCTTATCTTTTAATAATAAAATATTTAAACTAAAAGATGTTGAATTCATTCTAGGGTCTGTAGATTTTAAAAAAATTGATAAGCTGATAAATGAAATTATCATAAAAGATCAAAAATCAAGTTTAAAAACTCTGACACTTATAAGAGAAGATGGAAAATCTAATCTTGATATTCTAGAAGCTCTAATAAACTTCTATAGGGATATGATGATTCTAAAGACTACAGAAGATGAATCTATATTTGAAAATGAAGAAAGGCTTAAATTAATACAGGAAAAGATTGATAAGATTGATCTATCAAGAATTTTAACAAGTTTAGATATCTTAAACGAATATGCTAATAAACTTAGACTTTCATCTAATACTGATATTCTCTTAGATGTGCTTATTTTAAGGCTAATAGATACAGTAGACACTAATAATATAGAAAGCAGAGTGTCAAAACTAGAAAGAAATAGAGAATCAAATATAATAGATTTGGTAAATAATATAATAGAAAATAAATTAAAGAATTATAAACCTGTTATAAAACCTATTGAATCTAGCATAGAAAAACCTACTCTAGATTCTAAAGATGAAGAAAATATTCCAATAACTAATGAAAAAACAGAAGAAAAATCTAATTCTAAATCATATATTAGGCTTTCTAAAGATCAGGAAAATGCTCTGATTGATATCATAGTTGCAAGTTCAGGGACTATGCTAAATACTTTATTTAATCAAGAAGGTCTTAATTATTTGTATATAGGTGAAAAGTTAAGTCTTAATATTAAAGACGAGTTTTATTTTTTCTTTTTAGATAGCAAAAGAGAAGAGATTGAGGAAAAATTAAGAGATTTATTAGAAAAAGATATAAGTTTTAATATTGAAGTAGTTAGTGAACATATTAGCGAAAAAACACAATCTAAAAATCAAGATAAAACTATAGAGAAATTGCAAAATATATTTAATAATGAATTAATAATAAAATAGGAGGAAAATAATGGCAAGAAATTTTAGAGGCGGCATGCCAAATATGAATAACATGATGAAACAAGTTAAGAAGATGCAAGAGGAAATGGAAAAAGCCCAACAAGAATTAGAAGAAAAAGAATTTACTGCAAGCGCAGGGGGCGGGGTAGTAGAAGCTACAGTGACTGGCAAGAAAGTAGTTACATCAATAAAAATTAATCCTGATGTTGTAGATCCAGAAGATGTGGATATGCTTCAAGATTTAATCATGGTTGCTATCAATGATGCAAACAACCAAGCGGATAAATTCAATGAAGAAAATATGGGCAGATTAACAGGTGGCATAAATATACCTGGTTTAATGTAATGGCCATCCTACCCGAATCATTAAACAACTTAATAGAGCAATTTCAAAAATTACCCACAATTGGTAGAAAAAGTGCGGAAAGACTTGCCATGAGTATAGTCGATGAAGATATAAAAAGTGTAAAAGACTTCTCAGACAGCCTTATGGAAGTTAAAAATAGGATTCACCATTGCAAGATTTGCGGAAATTTAACAGAAGATGATGTGTGCTCAATTTGCAAGGATTTTACAAGAGATGAAGAATACTTATGCATAGTAGAAGATGTAAGAAACCTAATAGCAATTGAAAAATCCGGAGCCTATAGGGGAAAATACCATGTTTTAGGAGGACTTATATCGCCATCAGATGATATAGGCCCAGATAAGTTAAACATAGATAAGCTCCTAGAAAGGCTTGATAATGAAGATATTAGAGAGATAATCCTTGCAATTTCTTCAACAATAGAAGGTGAGACAACTATCCTTTTTATCACTAATTTACTTAAAGGTAGAGATATTAAGATAAGTAAGATAGCACAAGGAATTCCAGTCGGTTCACAATTAGAATATTTTGACCAACTGACCCTTGAAAGAGCTCTAGAAGATAGGAGAAATATAAGTGAATAGCTTTAAAAAAATAATAGCACTAATAATTCCTCTTCTAATATTAACATCATGTTTAAAAAAAGATAAGATAGACGAGCAAACACAAAAAGAGATTATAAATGTAGAAAAAAAACCTGTATCAAGCAAGATTGACGTAAAAACCACTAGTTTTGCAGCATCAATAATTTTAGATGACTTGTCAAAGAAAGATAATAATGACTATGCCATTGATCTAGTCAAAGATTATTCATCAATAGAAACACTTGACTTTGATGTAGCTGTCATACCAGCTTATGAACTTGTAAACTTATACAAAAAAACAGATCATTCAATAAAGCTTGCAGCAATTACTTTACTAAATGATATATATATTATAGGTGATAGGCAGGTAAATGGCCCTGCTGATCTTAAAAATTCTACAATAATGATGCCAAATATGAACGAGTCAATGAATAAGATGGTTGAGTCAAAACTTAGTCTAGCGAAGACTTTTTTGAAGGTAAGTGTTGAAACTTACCTAAGTCAGAAAGAGGTACTCAGCAATCTAAAACAAATGGACAAGGTCTTTGCATTCTTATCTGAGCCCTATTATTCAAAGGCTATAGAAGAAAAGAATTATTATCTTTACGATCTAAGACAGATTTTATCTTTCTTACCTAATTCAGATATTGAATCAAGTGGAGATTATTTATCTGAGGTCATTGTTGTAAATAATAATTTCCTAAAAGATAATAAAGAAAGCTTTGATAATTTTCTAAAACAATTTAAGGAAAGTCAAGAAAATATTAGCCAGTCAACAGTTATATCAAAAAATATAATAGACAATTATGATATTACAAATGCTGATGCCATTGATATTTATAATAAAATGGAAAATGTATTTATCACTTCTGATACAATGAAAGGTGTATTCCAGTTATATATGGATAGGCTAGAGGGCCTTGATAAAAATATATTTTCTGGAAATAGACCATCAGATGATATTTATTACTTAAATTAAGACTGCTAGGGATGTAGCTCATCCTTAGCAGTTTTTTAGTTTGAAAATTCCTAAAATAGTGCTTGGAAAGATTTTCCCATAAAAATAAACCTTGAAATTCAAGGTTTAAAATCTTTGGTGGAGATGACGAGAATCGAACTCGTGTCCGTGATAGCCTCACTTAAGACATCTACAAGCTTATTAAGTTTTAAGATTTCGCATAAAAAATAAAAAACTTACAAAAAGCTTTTATGCTAGCTTCATAGTACTAAATATAACTCAAAGCTTTGTTATATCAGTTGTCGTTTAATTATGAAACGAATATTAAACCAACGACAAGCCTAATATTCATTGCTATCCTATTGACTAGGCAGCTAGTGCGAAGTTTGCTTCGCTATTGTTATTTGCGTTTATATTTAATTATCAATTTACGTTTTGATTTACGACTTGCAATCAAAAGCTCTTCAATCACGTCGAAACCAAGGCATCCCCATGTAATACAATTATACTAATAATATAAGTCTTGTCAAAAACAGGGATTTTATGTAAAATATAAGTAGAGAAAAGGTTTTCTAGTTATAATCTTAAAAATTGGGTATAAATAGAAAAAGAACTTAAATCATAAATCTAGGAGGTCTTATGAGAAACGCAAATAATACCGCAGCAATGCTTTTAGCTGGTGGTCAAGGTTCAAGGCTTAAAGCTTTGACAAGGGAAATGGCAAAACCTGTTGTACCTTTTGGTGGTAAATACAGAATTATTGACTTTGCACTTAGTAATTCAACCAATAGTGAGATTAAGGATATCGGTGTTTTAACCCAATATAAACCTCAACTACTTAACGAGCACCTAGGAATCGGTACAGCCTGGGATTATGATAGAAATTTCGGTGGTTTAAGAATCCTAACACCTTACTATACAGAAGAAGGCGGTAGATGGTTTGAAGGAACTGCTTCAGCTATTTATGAAAATATAAATTATCTTGATCAAGTAAATCCGGAATACGTACTTATTTTATCAGGTGACCATATTTATAAGATGGACTATAGAAAACTTCTTGATGTTCACAAAAAGAAGGGTGCAGATGCAACTATAGCTGTAATGGAAGTTGATTGGGATGAGGCTAGCAGATTTGGTATTATGAATACCGATGAAAATGATAAAATTGTTGAATTTGAAGAAAAACCAGAAAATCCAAAATCTAACTTGGCTTCAATGGGTATTTATATTTTCAATTGGAAAGTATTAAGAAAAGAATTAATTGAAGATTACGAAAATAAAGAATCTACAAATGACTTCGGCCATGATATTATACCTAAAATGTTAAACCAAGGATCTCCTCTATATGTTTATAAATTTGACGGATACTGGAAAGATGTAGGTACTGTAAGAAGTTACTGGCAAGCAAACCTAGATCTTATTGACCCAAATAACGAACTAGATATATATGATGATAATTGGAGAATATATACCAAGTCTCAAAACCTTCCACCTCATAGAGTTGGGTTAAAGGCAGAACTAACAGATACACTTGTAAATGAAGCATGTATTATAGACGGAAAGGTTAATCACTCTGTATTATTCTCAGATGTTGTTATAGAAGAAGGTGCAGAAGTTTATAACTCTGTGTTACTTAATGGTGTAAAGGTAAAATCTGGAGTTAAAATATATAATGCTGTTGTAGCGGAAGATATGGAGATTTCTGAAGACATAGGCAAAGAAAACGATGATAAAGTTTATCTAGTCAGCAGTGAAGGCATAGAGGAGGAATAATATGGGAAGCGTTGTAGCATTAGTATATAGTTCAGATTTTAATGAACAAAATTATGGACAGTTGTGTAAATATAGACCTGATTATATGCTACCATTTGGTGGTAGATATAGAATAATTGACTTTGCTTTATCAAACTTAGCAAATTATGATGTAAATAGGGTTGTTCTTTATGCTGGAAGTAAATTAAGAAGTCCTCTAGACCATATAGGCAATGGTAAAAGCTGGGAATTAAATAGGAGAAATGGCGGTTTGATGCTAAATCCAGTAAATCCTGATGCTAAACATCCTTGCAGTGAAGTTGAGACATATTATGACACTATTAAATATTTCCAAGACCATGAGTTTGATTATGTATACATTAAAAATCCTATGTATATATCAAAACCAGATATAAATGATGCAAAGGAAAAGATGGAAGAAGAGAATTTGGATTGTTTAATCTTTTCAAACAAGACAATAGATAAAAATGGTGAGTATTTAAATCAAGCTATTATAAATTCTGACATCGAAGGAAAACCTGAAAATGTGGGTGTGAATTTAGGAATAACCGACGAAATAGATTTATTTTTAGGCTCTATAATGATGAAAAAAGATAGCTTCCTAAGAGTATTAAGACATTCTATGCAAAATAACAGTACAAATTCAATGCTTGCAGCTATCTTTGATTATCCAGGAAAATTAAATATTGATTTCTATAGACAAGAAAAAGAATTTGAAATAATAAAAGATATAAATTCATTCTACGAAGCGAATATGAAATTGCTAAATAAAGAAATTTTTGATAAACTATTCTATGAAGATGGTCTAGTATACACCAAGTCTAAGGATGAGCCATCAACATCTTACACTAAAAATTGCGAAGTTAAAAATTCGTTAGTAGCAAATGGAGCTATAATTGAAGGTGAAGTTGAAAACTCCATCATCTTTAGAGGGGCCAAGGTTGGTAAAGGAGCGATAATTAGAAATTCTATTATTTTCCAAGATACAACTATAGAAGATGGTGCTATCCTAAACTTTGTAATAACTGATAAGGGAACAGAAATTGGACACGATGTAAGGTTATTTGGTAATAGATCAAATCCTTACCTAACAAATAAAAACGAATCACTTGAACTAAGGAGCTAAAAATGAATATACTTTTTCTTACTAGTGAATCAGTACCATTCATAAAAACAGGGGGCCTAGCAGATGTTGCTGGTGCCCTTCCTAAAGAACTTAAGAAAAAAGGCGTAGATATTAGAGTGGTTTTACCTCTCTATAAGAAAATCTCTGAAAGCTACAGAGAAAAGATGGAAAAAATAACTGAATTCTATGTAGATTTAGATTGGAAACACCAGTATGCAGGTGTTTATCAACTTGAATGGGATGGTGTAACATATTACTTTATAGATAATCTTGAATATTTTGATAGGGATGGGCTCTATGGTTTTGGAGATGATGCTGAAAGATTTATATTCTTCTCAAAAGCATGTACCTTATTGCCTAAAGAAATAAACTTCAAACCAGATATTATTCATTCAAATGATTGGCACACAGCCATGGTGAATGTATTTGTAAACGATTATAGAATTGGTGATCCTTATTACGATGATATAAGAACCCTATTTACAATCCACAACCTTAAATACCAAGGTGTATTTGATTCTGAAAACCTAAGATTAGCAGGTCTTGATGGTAGATACTTTAACGAAAATGACCTTAAATTTTATGATGCAATAAACTTTATTAAGGGAGGTATAATCCATGCCACCCATGTAAATACAGTATCTGAAAATTATGCAAGAGAAATCCAATATCCATTCTATGGTGAGGGCCTAGACGGGGTCATAAGACAATATAATTACAAACTAGATGGTATCGTAAATGGAATAGACTTTGATGTTTGGAATCCAAAAACTGACCAAAATCTTGCTAAAAATTATGATGTAGATTCAATTGATGATAAATACGCTAATAAAGCCTATCTACAAGAGCTCTACGGCCTTCCAGTAAGAGAAGACGTTCCAGTTTTAGGGATTGTATCAAGACTTAACGAAATGAAGGGTCTAGACTTAGTAAGGTATATATTAGATGAGTTATTGCAAGAAGATATTCAGCTAGTAGTATTAGGTACAGGTGATTATACTTATGAAGAGATGTTTAAATACTTTGAATGGAAATATCCTGACAAGGTAGCAGCAAGAATATATTATTCTGATAAGGAATCACATGATATTTATGCAGGTTGTGACTTTTACTTGATGCCATCAGTATCTGAACCATGCGGTATTAGCCAGCTCATAGCTATGAGATACGGTACTTTACCAATTGTTAGAGAAGCAGGTGGATTAAAAGATACAGTTATACCTTATAATGAATATACTGGTGAAGGAACAGGATACTCCTTTGAAAATATAAATGCTCATGAGCTATTATTTTCTATTAAAAATGCTATAAATGTTTATAATACAAATAAAGATGCACATAGAAAATTAATAACAAATGCTATGAATCAGAGAAATGATTGGGAGATGTCCTCAGAAAAATACTTAAAACTATACGAAGAGATAAAAGCTTAAGAGAAAAGATGAAAACGAATAAGGAATTAATTATAAAGAGGATACAAAGTTTTTTGTATTCTCTTTATGCGAAAAACATTGAAAATGCAAGAGTTAATGAGGTCTATGATTGCTTATGTAGGTATATGATGGAAGTAATCGGAAAAACTTGGGTTAAATCTAAAAAAATCCAAAAGGATTTAGATTATTATATCCTAAGTTTTGAATACCTACCTGGCAAATTAATCGATAGAAACATTCATAGATTAAAAATTAAAGATGAAATTGTTAAAGCCCTTGATGAAATGGGATTTGATTTTGATGAGGTTCTTGCATGTGAAAAGGAAGCGGATTTAGGTATAGGTGATATAGGAATAGGATCCTCTGCCTTGATAAATGAATTAGCCAACCACAATAAAAGAGCTGTGGCTTATGCACTAAGATATGAAAATGGCAATTTGAAGCAAAAAATTGTAGATGGAAGACAGGTTGAGTATTCTGATTTTTGGCTTGAACAAGGGTCAAACTGGGAACATAAGAAATCTTTCTCCTACATATTAGATATAGATGGTAGAAAGAACAAAACTATTGCTTATGATATGCCAATCTTAAGTGACGATGCAAGTTTTGTAAACACTCTTAGACTTTTTAAGTCAGAGGCGATAGATGCTATAAACATCGAAGATTTTTCTAGAGGTGATTTTTTAAAAGCCTATGATGATTACGTAAATATTAACTCTATAAATAAATTTCTATATATAGATGATTCCACTTATGAAGGAAAACTTCTTAGATTGAAGCAAGAATACTTTTACTCTGTAAGTGCGATTAGAGATATATTTAGAAGGCAAATTAAAAAACACGGTTCTGTTGAAAATATCGAAAAGAATATAAAGATATTTTCGCATGATATACACCCAACTCTTGCTTTGGTAGAATTTATAAGGCTACTTGTAAAAGAATATGACTATTCTTTGGATAAAGCTATAAATATGTCTAGAATAGTTTTTGATCACGTTGCCTTCTCAATTACAGATGATGGGGTTGAAAATTATGATGTAGAAATGCTTAGAAGGGTAAATCCTGAAATAATGGAAATGATTTTTGAGATACAAAAATACCTTCAAATAAAAGATAATGAGGCTAGCATCATAAAGGATGGCAGTGTTAGTTTTAGAAATATTAATAAATATCTATCAAATAAATACAATTACCTTTCAAAAATAATATCTGATAGTAGGAAAAATGATATAAATCATTCTTACCTAAATTATGGGACAGATAGGATATTATATAGTGAGTCCGGCAATACAGACCTTTTATATACATTGAAAGAGTACGGTATTAACTCGCTTTCTTATGAAGAAATCAAGAAAATAAATAAACTTAAAAACAATGAGGACTTCATTAGGTCTTTGGATAAAGTAAAGTATAGTAATAAAGGTAAGCTTGCGAAAATTGCAAAAGAATCAACTTCTGATCTAATTAATCCATACTCTATGGTAGATGTTCAGATATCTCTAATGCATGAAAGTAAAAGACAAATACTAAATTGTTTAGCAATAGCCTACAAGTATTACATGCTAAAATATAATAGCAATTTAAGACTTACACCTACGACCTATGTGTTTTCAGGCAAGGCCAATGAAGGTTATTTCATGGCAAAAGAAACTATAAAATTCATCCTAGCCCTTAAGAAGATGATTGATAAAGATAAATTCATTAGGGAAAAGATAAAGATTGTATTCTTTGAAGATTTGGACGTTGAGAAAGTTAAATTTCTGCTAGCAAGCGCAGATATTTATACTAATCTAACATTAGCAAATCTAGACAATCAGAATTTTCATATATTAAATGCTATATTTAATATGTCAAATATCTTAACTTCAAAGGGAGGCATAGTAGATAATCTTAAACAGAAGAATTCATTTTATCAGTTTGGACCAGAATTTAAAGATTTGGAAAAAATGAATAAAGAAAATTCTTACAATGCAAATGAATTTTATTATAATAGTGAAGTTGTTAAATTTACAATAGATAATCTTCTAAATGAGGACTATTCTAATTTCCCTTATAACTTCAAATTGATCTATGATCAACTTCTTATGTATAATGATTCTTTTAAAATATTTTATGATTTGGAAGAGTTAATAAATACAAGAAAAATCATAGAAAAAGATTATTTGAATGTAAATAAGTGGGTTAATAATGAGCTGGAAAACATATTATGGGCGAATAATTTTAGATTGGATGATGTAATTAATAAAGCCTATGACTTTAACACAAGAAAAAATAAATTTAACTTATGAAGATATAAAAGATATAAAATTAGGAGCAAATTATAATAAATCATACACAGAGTTTAGGGTCTTTGCTCCAAATAGAAACAAGATTGACCTAGTATTAACTGATGATTATAAAAAAGTTAGAAGAGACATTTACCCCTTAAAAAAAGATGATATGGGTGTATTTTCTCTAAGGCTTGAAGGTGATTTTAATGGATATTTCTATAATTATATAATAGAAGATGAATTTGAAGTAACAGATCCATATTCATATTCGGCATCAATAAATTCACTTTATTCAGCTGTGGTTGATTTAAAAGAAACAGATCCCGAAGGATTTAGAAATCTTGATATACCAAATATTGAAGAAAATGATGCTATCATTTATGAGATGAGCATAAAAAACTATACAGCAGATAAGTCAAGTGGAGTTTTTAATAGGGGTAAATATTTAGGACTTACTGAGAGAAGCACTAGCTATAAAAATATTAAAACAGGTCTTGATAATATTCTTGAACTTGGTATAAGTCACGTTCAGATTTTACCTTTTTATGACTTCATAACAGTTGATGAGAGAAGCGATGCATTTTTTGATGACGATAATTACAATTGGGGATATGATCCAGAATTATATTTCGTGCCAGAAGGGTCTTTTGCATCTGGCCCATATGATCCAAAATCAAGAATAAGGGAAGCAAAAAATATGGTTAAATCTTTCCATGAAAATGGAATAGGAGTAATCATGGATGTAGTTTTTAACCACACCTACAAAACCGTAGACTCAAATTTAAATACCCTTGCTCCTAGCTACTACCATAGGGCAAATCCCGATGGATCATTTTCAAATGGATCAGGATGTGGTAATGAAGTTGCAAGTGAGAAACCATTTGTAAGAAAGCTAATAATAGATTCTTTACTTTATTGGGCCAAGGAATATAAGATTGATGGTTTTAGATTTGATTTGATGGCCTTAATTGATTTAGATACAATTAAACTTGCCATTAAAGAACTTAGGAAGATTAATCCAAATATACTAATATATGGTGAGCCTTGGATGGCTTTAGGAACTACTTTAAGCCCTGATTTACAAATCTGGAAGGGGGCACAAAGGTCAAATAAATTTGGTGTTTTTAACGATACTTTTAGGGATGCTATAAAGGGAGATGCAAACTCATACGGTAGAGGCTATATTCAAGGTATCTATTCACTAAAAAAGGAAATTGAATTAGGAATAGCAGGATCAATAAACTATTCAGAAGATAGGATAGGCTTTGCAGATGACGCTAGTGAGACAATTAACTACTTTAACTGTCATGATAATTTAATCCTATTTGATAAATTATCGATATCGCTAGATAGCACAGAAAATATTGATTCTTATGTCAAATTAGCATTGGCTATAGTCATGCTATCTTTTGGCAAACCATTTTTATACGAAGGTAACGAGTTTAATAACAGCAAGAAAAACGACGCAAATTCATATAATTCGCCTTTATCAATAAATGCTATCAACTGGCAAGAGAAGGAAGCCAATTACGACGTATTTAATTACACAAAAGAACTAATAAACTTAAGGAAGTCAATAGATGTATTCTCTCATACAAGTGAGGAATTCATAAGGAAGAAATTAAAGTTCATTGATGATTTAGACGACTCAATTGTTGGCTACCTACTAGATAGTGAGTATTTAATTTTCATTAATGCCAATTGTAATGACATGTATATAAGTGCAGAAACTTTAAAGTCATCTATAGAAGATATAAATTCTAAAAAAATTGAAAAAGTTTTTGATAAAGAGGGTAAGAATAATATAGGTATTGATATAGAAAGTGGACTAAGTTTAGATTCACTATCAGTAAATGTATATAAAATAGGAGAAGCAGATGGACTATAAGAAAAATTTTGAAACTTGGTACAAGGATGATAGGTTTGATGAAGAAACTAGAAAAGAGCTAGAATCAATCAAAGATAATGATGAAGAAATCAAAGATAGGTTTTATCAATCTTTAAAATTTGGTACAGCAGGTCTTAGGGGAAAACTAGGTGCTGGCACTAACAGGATGAATAATTATATGGTAGCTCAAGCAACCCAAGCTTTTGCAGATACAATCTCAGAAGGTGGGGAAGAAGCCAAAAAACGTGGTGTAGCAATTGCTTATGACGTTAGACATATGTCAAAAGAATTTGCGAAGATTACTGCTGAAGTATTTGCTGCTAATGGAATAAAAGTTTATATCCACAAAGAAATTCAACCAACACCAGTATGCTCATTTACTATAAGAGAGCTTAATTGTGTTGCAGGTGTAATGGTAACAGCATCACATAACCCTAGAGAATACAACGGTTATAAGGCTTATAATGAAGAAGGCAGCCAAATAATGGATGAGACGGCTAACAAAATTTTAGGCTATATCGCAGATCACCAAGACTTTTTTGAAATAAAAAGACTAGACTTTGAAAAGGGTCTTGAAGATGGAATAATCGAATATGTAAGTGATGAACTTATAGAAAAATATGTATCACTAATCAAAGATTGTACAATCCATGATGAAGGCATAGATAAAAATATCAGTGTTGTTTATTCTCCATTAAATGGAACTGGAAATAAGCTAGTTAGAAGAATACTTAAGGAAAGAGGATTTACAAATATTCACGTAGTAAAAGAACAAGAAAATCCTGACCCTGACTTTACTACAGTTGGTTATCCAAACCCTGAAGATCCAAAAGCTTTCAAATATTCAGAAAAATTAGGAGTAGAAACTAAGGCAGAATTATTACTTGCCACAGACCCGGATGCAGATAGGTGTGCTGTAGAAGTATTAGATAAAGATGGAAGCTATAAGTTCCTAACTGGTAACCTTATAGGCTCACTACTTACAAATTATGTCTTATCAGGCCTATCTGAAAAAGGCGAACTTCCAGAAAATCCTGCAGTTGTAAAATCAATAGTTACCACAGATTTAGTAGCACCGATTGCTAATAAATATGGAGTTGCTAAATATGATGTTCTAACAGGCTTTAAAAACATTTATGATAAGGCTAACGAACTAGAAAGAGAAAATACAGGTAAATATGTATTTGGTTTTGAAGAATCAATTGGATATAACTACAAAGATTTTGTAAGAGACAAAGATGCTGTTAACTCTGCTATGTTGATAACAGAAATGGCAGCTTACTATAAGAGCCAAGGTAAATCTTTAATTGACGTAATTAATGAAATTTATGAAGAACATGGATATTATTCAAACGAAGTTGTATCAATCACACTTGAAGGTGTAGATGGTCAAGAAAGAATAGCTAGAATAATGTCTGAAGTTAGAGAAAATCCTATCAAAGAAATTGGTGGAGATAAGATTGATAGCCTAATTGATTATCAAAACGATGATACTGGACTACCAAAATCTAACGTATTAAAATACTTCTTCGAAGATGGATCTTGGGTAACACTTAGACCATCAGGTACAGAACCAAAAATCAAAATCTATGTTAACTCTATAGCTTCAAGTATGGATAAGGCAAAAGCTAAAAAAGATACTATTATTAAATTCATGGAAGATATAATAGATTCTATCCATTAAATATAAGGCCTCAGGTTTATCCTGAGGTTTTTTTATTTTATACTTGAAATTAAGATTAAAATATCATAATATATAGCCAAGGAGTATTAAATATATGGAAAACTTTTTTAATCTTATTGATAAAATATTTTCAATAAATGTATTTGGAAATTTAACTTTATATCAATTATTATCAACAATATTAAAGTATCTCTTTGTTTTTGTTGTTTTTTATTTCATATATTCTATTATCAGAATTATATATTACGATGTAAGAACAACACTTAAGAAAGAACAGGAACATGATGCCTATTTAAACCTAATAAATAAATATGATGGCTTTAATTTTGAAGTTCAAGAATATTATTTTTTGGGAGAAAATAACACAATAGGGCGTGATAAGAAAAATACAATAGAAATAAATGATAAATATCTTTCTAAGTTTCACGCTAGAATCTTGCAAGATGAGGATATGTATTTTTTAGAAGATTTAAAATCTGCTAATGGAACATATTTAAATGATGAGAGAATTGAAGATGCCATAGAACTAAAATCGGGAGATGTAATCAGACTTGGCTCCTTAAAATTCTTATTTGAACAGGATGAAAAAGATGTTTAAGAAATTAGATAATCCAGAAAAATCAATGGTACACTCCAGAGCTAAGGCAAACATCTTATTATTTATATTTGAGTTTTTGAGTTTATCTTTGGCTATGATTTTTAATATAGAAAATTTGACTAATATTGATTTTTATACCTATATAGCCATATTGATAGTTACCTTGCTGGTATCATTTTTAGTAGATAAGTTTACAAAGTCTGATAATATATTGTTATTGATTGTAAATATGTTATTTTCAATTGGTGTTGCAATAATTTATAGACTTGACCCAAAGCTTGGTAGAAGACAGTTACAATTTTATTTAGCTGGAGTGGTTTTATTTTTCCTCACCTACTTTATCTTAAAATCATTTAAGTTTTGGGATAAGTTGATTTTGTTTTATGCTGGCGTGTCAATAGTCTTGTTTATTCTAACTCTTGTATTCGGTACTTATTTAGGTGGGGCAAAGAACTGGATTGTTATTAAAAATATAATTACAATACAACCATCAGAGTTTATAAAAGTACCTTTGGCCTTTTTCATAGCTAGTTTTTATGCAAATTTCAATAAAATTAGCTTAAAACCATTTGGAAGATACTTTATGAATTTTATAATTTATGTTTTTATAGGATTTTTATTTCTTCAAAAAGACTTGGGAACTGCGCTTATATTTTTTGGTACACTTATAGTAAGTCAGTTTGTATATGAAAAAGATAGAAGATTAATATTTATCAATATGTTCTTTATGATAATAGGTTCAATAGTGGCTTATTTTCTATTTGGCCATGTTAGGATAAGAGTAAGCACTTGGCTTGATCCTTGGTCAGATATAAATGTTACAGGCTATCAGATAACCCAAGCCCTCTTTGCTACAGCAAGCGGTGGCCTATTTGGTACTGGTATAGGCTTAGGTCATCCTGATTATGTGCCGGTTGCTGAGTCTGATTTCATTTTTTCTGCTATATGCGAAGAGATGGGAATCTTCATGGGTATTGGAGTTGTTTTATTATTTATGATCCTAGTATATAGGGCCTTAAAAATATCCTTAACCCAACAGGTAAAGTTCTACTCGGTCTTAGCTTTTTGCATAGGGGTTTTATTTGCCTTGCAAACCCTAATAATCCTAGGCGGAGTACTTAAGATAATTCCACTTACAGGCGTAACCCTACCGTTTATTAGTCAAGGTGGATCTTCAATGCTTGCAGGTTTTATTCTTTTAGGATGTTTGCAGTATTGTGGGGAAGAAGTAAACATTGGAGGGTCTAAGAATGTCAAATAATAAAAATAATAAGAAAAAAAGATCTTCTAATATATCATTCATTGATAAAATCAAAAAAATAGAGCAAGATCAAAGGATAAAGGATAACTCAAGGTTAAAAGTTTTGTCAAAATCAACCTTAAATAAGAGACTTATTTTTATAATGGTCGTATTTGTCCTATTGTTTATGCTACTGGCCTTATATTTGGTTTATTTTCAGCTGTTTAAGGCGAAAAAAATCGCGGATAATTCTAATAATAGAAGGTTATGGCTAAATGAAGATTTGATTCATAGGGGAAGTATATTTGATAGAAATGAAAATCTTATGGTTTATAGCCAGGATGATGGGCAAGGAAAGCAAGTAAGAATTTATAACTATCCTTTAGCAAGCGCAAGTGTAACCGGCTATTCGTCTAAAACCTATGGAAAGACTGGTATAGAAAAATCATATAATAGACAGTTACTTGCCTTATCTGATGAAAACTTCAGCCAATTTAGAAAAATGGTTGTAAAAAATGACACGGGAAACGACCTTCATTTAAGTTTAGATCAACATATTCAAAATATAGTTTATGCCTATCTTTCAAATTATAAGGCTGCATGTGTAATAATGAAACCTAATACTGGAGAAGTATTAGCAATGGTTTCAACGCCTACTTTTAATCCTAATTCTGTTGATACTGATTGGAATAATTTGATACAAACAGACGATGGTAGACTTATAAATAGGACAACACAGGGCTTATATAGGCCAGGTTCTGCTTATAAAATTATAACCGCAACCTCTATTGTAGATAATAATATAAATCAAGAATATAAAGACACTGGTAGCCAAGAGATTCAAGGCTACGAAATTAAAAACTATGGTGATCAAATATTTGGCAATCTTAATCTAAGAAGTGCTTTTATAAACTCTGCAAATACATATTTTGCTGCCAAAGCACATGATTTAGGTAAAGATAAACTTGCAAAGACGAGTGAAAAATTTATGTTTAATAAACAGTATGACTTTGATATAGACGTAAGCAAATCTATTATACCATTTGATGAACTTAATCAAGCTGACCTAGCTATGACTGGCTTTGGATATGGAAAAACGCAGATGACACCACTTCATATGGCTATGATTACATCTGCTATTGCAAACAATGGGATAATGCAAAAGCCAAGACTTGTGAACCAAATAACAAATAAAGATAAAAAAATAATATTTCAAGCGGAAAACGAAGTTTTATCTAAGGTAACTAGCAAAGATACAGCCGAAAAAATTAGAGATATGATGGTAGGAGTAGTAAATGAAGGAACAGGAACGGCAGCCTATTTAGATTCAATTCAAATCGCTGGCAAGACAGGAACTGCAGATAAGAGCGATGGCAATGTAGATGCTTGGTTTGTAGGTTTCGCTCCAGCATATGACCCAAAGCTTGCTATAGCTCTCTTAATAGAAGATAGCAAGGGCACTGGTGGGGAGACTGCAGCACCCATAGCTAGAAATATCATAAGAGATATTATAAATACAATATCATTTGATTGATCACATAAGCTTATTTTTAATATTAGTCCAATAGTGGTTTTTATTAAGAATAAGCTTGTTTATTTTTTTTGAAGAAACTTTTATCCTAATTTTGTAGTCTTTGGTATTTAATTCCCTACCATCAAAGATAAATATTGTATGGTAGTTGTCTCTTTTAGAAACCACAATATCAATGCTCGCATCATTAGGTAAGACTACTGGACATTTTAGGGAATTGTTAAGATTAGAATATACAGGCGCTACAGGTGTTAGCTGAAAACCATTTAAGGATTGGTGTAATATAGCACCGTTACTAGATAGGTTATAGGCTGTAGACCCATGAGGAGTAGAAATTATTAGGCCATCCCCTGCATAAGATTCTATAAAATTACCATCTATAAAGACCTTAAGTCTTACAATCTGATTTTTATTTGATTTGACAACTACTTCATTAATTGCTTTAAATGATCTATTGTTTACCTTAGATTCTAGAACAGTAAGCTCTTCGATTAAAAAGTCATTTTTGGTATATCTCTTAACAAAATCTTCAATCATGTCTACTTCAATTTCTTGATAGAAACCTAAATGACCAGTATTAATACCAATAAAAGGTATTTCAGAAAATTCTGATTGATGTACAGCACTTAAAAATGTTCCGTCTCCACCGATAACCAAATTTAGAACAGCCCTATCATCGTATGAAGTGCTTACACTATAGCCATATTTTTGAAAAATCTTTTTAGTTTTGTGGAAAATTGCATTACTATATTTTGATTTGTTTTTAAAAATGTTTATAATATTTGTCATATGATGTCCTCTCATATATCATTATAACATAGGAGTAGCCATGATATATATAGAAATTAAGAATATTAACGAAAAAACAATAAAAACCTTATTAAAAAATAATCATTTTTCAAAAAGGGCTATTGATAAGTTGCTAAAAAACGGATTATTACTTAATAATCAAGATATAAAATCAAATGTTAAAATAAAAAAGAATGACCTTATAAAAGTACCGGTTGATAATGAAGAACTCGACTATAAGGCAGTGACAGGAAAACTGAATATAAAATATGAAGATGACAATCTAATAATAATTTCAAAAGACTCTAACATAACGGTAAACTCAAATGGACAAGTAAGTCTTGCAAATTATATTGCTTATTATTTTAAGGAAAATAATATAAAATCAAAAGTAAGATTTATAAATAGACTTGATATGAATACATCGGGTCTAATAATGATAGCAAAAAATTCTTATGCCCAATCCTTTTACCAAAAAGAAATTGAAGATAACAATCTTATAAAAAAATATATTGCTTATGTTGAAGGAGAACTTAATATTAATAAACTCTATAAAATAAAGCTAGCTTATGATGAGAGATCAAAAAGACATGACAAAGCAAAAGATGGAAAACTTGCTATTACTCATTTTAAAACTTTAGAAACAAATGAAAAATATTCAATTATAGAATGCGATATAATGACAGGTAAGACACATCAAATTAGGTCATCTCTTAGATACTTAGGTCACCCAATAATAGGTGATAAATTATATGGTTCAAATTTTGATTATGAAAGATTTTTATTACATTCTTATTATTTAAAATTTAATGTTTTTTTAAAAAAGGAAAGTATTACCATAAAAGATTATCCTGATTTTGAGGGATTTGTTAATAAAATATGAAAATATTTTTCTTGCAAAAAAATTAAAAATATATTATAATAGGGTTATCCTAAGGACAAGGTCCAATTTAAACCTACAGCTTTTATAAGGGATTGCGGAGTTCTAACTTCTATGACAAGCCTCCTTAGAGTGGAAGTCAGATGATTTTAGACAGCTTGCCCACCTTCACATACGGGAAGGTCTTAAAGTAAGGGCCACCTTAGGATAATTTTTTGTTTTAAAAAACTTATATTTGGGTAATAAGTAATAAGACTAAAATACAAAGGAGAATTATATGTCAATAGCAGATTATATTGAAAGCAGAGCGAAAGCTAAACAAAGAGAAATAAAATATGAAATTTGGAAAGCAAAAAACCGTGATAGCAGAATGAGAGGCCAAGGAGCCTTAGCGGGATTATTGGTAGGTGCTGCAGCTGGTTTATTACTCGCTCCAAAATCTGGTAAAGAAACTAGAGAGGATATCAAGGAAGCTTTTAATGATACAGTAGATACTGTAAAAGAAACTACCAGTGATGTTATAGATCAAGCAAAAGATGGATATGAAGATTTAAAATATAGAGCATATACTGATCTTCAACCAATCAAAGATGGTATAGAATATAGCGCAGAAGTAGCTAAAGATACTGGTAGACAAATTAAAGATGCTTCTAAGAATGTGAAAAATTCACTTGCAGAAGGCGCAAAAGATGTTAAAGAAATAGTAAAAGAAAGCGCCGGAGAAATATCAAAAGTTGCTGATGAAAAGAAAGATGAAATCTCTAAAGAAGCATCAGAAACAAAAGAAGTAGTTAAAGAAGACGCTAAAGAAGTAAAAGATGAAGCTAAAGAAACAGCACAAAAGGTAAAAGAAAACGATAAAAAAGCAAGCCAAAACAAGTAAAAAGTCAAGGAGATCATAAATGCAAGTAACGATAGATTTTAATCTTCTCGGCAATATTATCATAACAATCTTAGCTATACTAGCTCTAGTTTTCTTAGTATTAGTACTAGTTAAAGTGAATAAATTGTTAGGAAGCGCTCAAAAAGTTTTAGATAAAAACTCAAATAACATAGATCAAGTAATTGAAAAATTACCTGATTTAACTAACCAAGCACACGATTTAGTAAATAATGTAAATGGCATTGTTACAGATCCTAATCTAAAAATGGCAATAGCAAAAGTAAATGAAACTATGACAAGTGTAAATAGCATAACAGATGATATAAAAGATACCGTCAATTATGTTGGAATAACTGCTGTTGATAGTGTCGATACTTTTGGAGCAGGTGTCGCATCAATTACTGATTATTCATCATTGATAATGGATGTTATCGATATCGTAAGAAACGTAATTGCAGGTTAAGATTTAAGCCATCAAAATTGATGGCTTTTGTGCTGAATGGAGGAGTTATGGGACAACCAACAATTAAAGACGTTGCTAAGCTTGCGGGAGTGTCAATTTCGACAGTCTCAAGAGTAATGAACAATTCAAAACCAGTAAGTCCTGAGGCTAGAAGAAAAGTTGTTGACGCTATTAACAAATTAGACTTTAAACCTAATGAGTTAGCCAGATCTTTAGTAATGAGAAAATCTAATCTAATAGGCGTAATTGTAAAAGACATCGGTATCGAGTATATGGCCCAACTTATTAGAGGTATTGAAGAAATAGGTAGAGTATATAAGTATGATATTATCTTATCATCTTCATATGGAGAGGATAAACAGCTTGAAAACTCTATAGATTTTTTAGCTACTAAACAAGTTGAAGGTTTAGTTATTATAACAGAAGATATATCTACAGAAGTTTTAGTCAAACTTAGGGAAACAAAAATTCCTTTTGTACTTCTAGATAAGTATCATTCTTATAAAAACATAAAAACAGTAAAAATTGATTTTGAATCTGAAGAAAATAGACTAGTACAGTCATTGACTCAACAAGGTCATAAGAAAATATTATTTGTTGCAGATAAGGAACAAAATGTAATTAACGATTCAATGGTAAAAGGTTACGAAAGTGCAGTAGGAGCTGATAATTCTTATATTTTAAGGATTGATGGTATAACAAGCGATGATGGTTATAGAATGGCTGACCAGGCTATAGAATTAATTAAAAAGGAATCTATAACCGCTGTTGCCTGCGTAAATGATGAAATAGCTATTGGATTTATGAACTACTGTGTTGATAATGGAATAAAAGTTCCAGATGACCTATCAGTAGTTGGATTTGGAGACAGTAAAATAGCAAGCGTCTATAGACCAAAGCTTACTACAGTTTCAATTCCTTATTACGATATTGGAGCTATATCTATCAGAGCTCTTATAAAAAGGATAAAGCAAGAAGGTGAGATTCTTGTTGATGATTGGGTAATAGATGCTCAAATACATCAAAGAGAATCATCTAAAGTTATAAATTAATTAATTGTTAAAGTCATAAAATAAAGTACAATATAAATATGAAAAACATTTTAGGAGGATTTTAATGGCAGAAAGAACAGTAGTAGTTACAAATGAAACAGGTTTACACGCAAGACCAGCAGCATCATTAGTACAATTCGTAAAAAACTATCCAGGAGAAGTAACAATCATAAAAGAAGATAAAGAAGCAAATGCAAAGAGTATCTTCAACGTTATGAGCCTAGGCATTGCTAAAGGTACAGAAATCAAACTTGTAGTTGATGGCGATGATGATGAAAAATTCGCTGATGAACTTGTTGAATTTGTAGAAAACTTAGCTGAATAATATAAAATCTATAAAAGGATACTTTCGTAGTATCCTTTTTTTAGAATACGATAAAGGAGAAATAGCATATGACTAAGACATATGAAGGTCTAAAAGCCAGTACAGGCTATGCAATTGGTAATATATACTTATTTACCAGAGAAGAAATTGAAATTGACAAAAGTACTATTAGTGAAGAATTAAAAGCCTCTGAATTTGAAAAGGTTAAGGATGCTATTAATTCATATGTGGAAGAGCTAAGCAATTTAGAAAACCCGACAGAAGCACAAATAAATATAGCAAATGCCCACAAAGAATTACTTCAAGATCCATATTTTTCAGATACAATAGAATCCAAGATAAAAAATGAATTAAAAAATAAAGAACAAGCTCTTGATGAAACCATTAGAGAAATGGTTGAAATAATGAGCGCCTTAGATGATGAATATCTAAAGGAAAGAGCAAGCGATTACCAAGATATTGGATACCAAGTTATGTATAAATTAAAAGGTATAAAACCTAAAGATTTATCTAAGCTTGAAAAACAATCAATAATTATTTCTAAAGAACTAACTCCAAGTGATACAGCTAATATGGATAAAGAAGCAGTGGTAGGTTTTGCAACAGATTTAGGTGGTAAAACAAGTCATACTTCAATAATCGCCCAAACTTTAGACATGCCAGCCTTAGTAGGTATGGGAGATGTTTCTACAAAAGTTGCAGGTGGAGAAAAAGCTATATTAGATGGCAATAAGGGAATTCTTATAGTTGATCCAAGTGATGAAGAGTTGGAAAAATATGAAAGTCTAATTAAAGAACAAGTTGAAAAGAAAGAAAGACTAAAAACTATAAAAGATAAGAAAGCTATCACAAAAGATGGAAAGCATATAGAGGTTTCTGCTAATATCGGAAATATAGAAGATTTGAAACTTGCTATAGAAAATGGTTGTGATGGTGTTGGATTATTTAGAACTGAATTCTTATATATGGAAAATACTAATTTCCCAACTGAAGAAGAACAGTTTGAAGTCTATAAAGAAGCTACTGAAATGCTTGGAGAAAAACCGCTTATAATTAGGACTCTAGACATAGGTGGCGATAAGGGACTTGACTATTTTAAATTCCCTGTTGAAGAAAATCCGTTCTTGGGTTATAGAGCTATTAGACTATGCTTAGATAAAGAAGATATTTTTAAAACCCAACTAAGGGCTCTAGTTAGAGCTTCTGCATATGGAAATCTAAAGATAATGATTCCATTTGTAGTCAATATAGATGAACTTAAGTCATCAATTGAATTAATTGAAGAAATTAAAAAAGACCTAGATAAAGAAGGTACTGCTTATAATAAAGACCTAGATGTCGGAATAATGGTAGAAACATCTGCATCTATAATCATGGCAGATAAATTTATAAAATATGCTGATTTCTTCTCAATTGGTACTAATGACTTAACCCAATATACCCTAGCAGTAGATAGAGGAAATGAAAATATTGCTCATATGTACTCAAACTATAATCCTGCAGTTTTAAGAGCTATAAAACATGTTATAGATGTATCGCATGAAGCAGGGAAATGGACAGGTATGTGTGGAGCCTTTGCTGGTGATACAGAAGCAACAAAATTACTACTAGGTCTAGGTCTAGATGAGTTTTCTGGATCTTCTGCAAAGATTGCAGAAATTAAAGATACTATATTAAAATCAAGTTTATCTGAAGAAGAAGAATTTGCTAAGAAAGCAATTGATCAAGAACTAACAAGCGATGTAGAAAAGATGGTTATTGAACATAATAAATAAATTGAATTAAATGAAGGTGATTTCTCATGCCTAATGATATAAAAAAGATATTAGGGCACACTAATATTTTTAAAGATATAAACAAAGTTGATTATATAGAACAAATAGGATCTAGTAAATATAAAATTATTATAGATGAAAAAGCATATGTATTTTCTCTATATGATTTAGCTGAGTATGACGATATAAATAACGAAACCTTTGTCAATGAAATTTTAGAAAGTGCTGGTTTAAATCCTCTTGATATCTATGAAAAAGGGATTATGCCTGATATTGAAAGATCGTATAAAATATATGAATTTAGGGATGAGGTAGCCCTTAGGGATGTTCTTCAGAATGCAAATAAAGAGTTTAAAGAAGAACTTGGAGAAAAATTTGGAAAGGCCTTAAAAAGGCTACACTCTTTAAAACCTGATCAAAAGATAGATTGGAAGAAGAAGTTTCTAATAAAATCTAACCAAATATTTTATAAGCATGGTCTTGGAGAGATAAAAGATGATGATTATATTCTAACAGATTTTATAAGTGCGAATAGGCATCTTACTGAAAATACAGCCGTTAATTTGCTTTACAAAGATATTAGTGATAAAAATATTAGAGTATACAATAAAGATAATTTAGATTTAAGAGCAATCAAATCTCTAGAATACGGGGATGGAATAGTAGATTTTATTGAAATAAATAAAATTGCAATTAGTCATCCTGAATTTGCAAAAGCTACCTTATATTCATATCACGATTCTAATAAACCACCAAGAAAATTTTTTAGGCTACTAAGTCTATATCAAGCGACTGCTCTTTTAGAAGATTTAATAAACATTAGAAATAATAAAGAATCAAAATTAAAAGATAAAGAGATAGAAGCAATATTCGCTATGTATGATAATTTTAATAATATAGTCCCAAATTGGGCTGTATAAGATAGGTGCTATTGCAAAAAAGAAATAAATAATATCTATAGCAGAAATTTCTAAAAAAGCTTGCTATAAACGATTAAAGTTTAGCAAAGTAAAATGAAAAATGCTTTTAGTCTATTTATTTATCTTGCAGTAGCGCTTTTTCTTATTATTAATTGAATAATTCTTCAATTTGTGATACGATTTTAGTATAATAAATGGAGTTAGAAATGAAAAAATACTTATTAATTTTATTGGGATCATTTTTGATTGCTAGTGGTCTTTATTTCTTTTTATTAAGTAATGATATAGCTGCAGGTGGTTTATCTGGGTTTGCTCTTGTCATATCAACTGCTTTTCCAGTTCTTAACCTTGGTCTAGTCAACTTAATTTTGAATGTCATAGTTTTGATAGCAGGAGTAATATTTATTAGTTTTGACTTTGCTAAAAGATCACTGATTTCATCGCTATCTGTTTCAGGATTCATAATAATTTTTGAAATGTTTATGCCGGATATTTCTTTGAGTGATGACATAATTATTAATATCATATTTGGATCAATAATAGTATCTTTAGGATTGGGTATAGTTTTTCATCACGAAGCATCTTCTGGTGGAACAGATTTAATAGCAGCAATCCTAAATAGAAAATTCGGGTTGGCCTTACATGCATGTTTATTTATGTCGGATTTTGTAGTTGTGTCACTTTCAGCAGTGATATTTGGCACAGAGAGGGCACTATATGCAACTTTGGCAATAATGATTCAATCTGTTGGCCTTGATTATTTTATACAAGGATTCGGAAGAAAAATTGCAATTGTCGTAATTTCTGAAAAATATGATGAAATTAATAATTGTTTAATTAACAAACATGAAAGAGGAGTAACCATATTAAAGGGAGAAGGTGGATTTTCTCATAGAAATCAGGAAGTTATAATGACTGTTACTAATGTCAGACGATTCCCTTCAATTAAAGACGATATATTAACTATTGATGATAGGGCCTTTATATTTACTTATTCAGTTTCTGAAGTACTAGGTGAGGGCTTTACATTTGATTCACTAACATAGGAGAATAATATAAAACAATTTAAAATAAAAAGATTTACAAAAAATAAAGCATATCTTCAGACCAGAAAGGGAGATGCCGTTATTGATAAAGAACAAGTGAAGGGGTTAAAACAAAACGATTCAGTAGAAGCTTTTCTTTATTACGATTTAAATAATGTACTCAGAGCAACAAGAGGTTTAGCCTACAAAATTGATCATATATATTCTTTAAAAGCAGTAGAAATTGATAAAAAAGGGGTCTACTTCGAAATAAAAGGAGGCCACATATTCTTACCATTTGAGGAAAGAACATATAAAATAATTAAGGATATGACTTATCCAGTAGCTTTTAAGGAAAAAGATGGCTATGTTTTTCTGACAAGCAAAATAAGAGACTTATTATCAACCGACCACAATTTTAAAGAAAATGACACAGTGACAGGAAGAATTTACTCAATAAATAAATCAATAGGTGCTTTTGTAGCTATAGATGAAAAATATGATAGTCTCATAAGGATTAAAGAATTATCAGGGGTCTATATAGAAGGTGAGCTTGTTAAAGCTAGGGTAAAAGAAGTAAAAAGTGATGGCAAAATTGAATTATCCTTAAGAAAACGCGCCTATCTAGAAATTGACAATGATAGCGATAAGATATTAGACTATCTGTATGAAAATAAATATGTCTCACTTTCAGATAAGTCATCACCCGAAAAGATTTACTCATATTTTGCTATGAGCAAGTCTTCATTTAAAAGAGCTATAGGTAGGCTTTATAAAAACAAAGATATAATAATATACAAGGATAGGATTGAACTAAACGAAAGGTAAATATGGATAATAATAACAAATTGTTAGCTGAAGTTAATGGCAAAAAGATATATGAGCAAGACGTTTATAACTTCATGGCTAATATCGAACAAAATCAAAGATTTCAAAATGAAGAAGGCATCAAAATTTTAACTGACGAAATGGTTAATCAGGAAATACTATTAGTCGATGCTTATGAAAACAAATTTGAAGAAGATGAAGAATTTAAAAAAGAATTGAACTTAGTAAAAGATAATATGTTAAAAAACTATGCTATGCACAAAATTTTTAGTGATATTAGTGTAGATGAAGAAGAAGTCAAAAAATACTATGAAGATAATAAAAAATTATTTTCTCCCAAAAAGCTATACCAAGCAAGTCATATTTTGATTGATTCTGAGGATAAGGCCAACGACATCTATAGTGAAATCGTAGAAGGTCTTGATTTTAAAGAAGCTGCTAAAAAGTATTCAAAAGATCCTTCAGCAGCTAGTGGTGGCTCATTAGGAAAATTTCCTGAGGGAGTTATGGTTAAGGAATTTCAAGATGGTCTTGATTCATTAGAAGTAGGTGAGATTTCTAAGCCAGTTAAATCTCAATTTGGATATCATATTATAAAACTTGAAGATTTAGAAAATGAAAAAGAAAAATCTTTTGATGAATTAAAAGACCAAGTTTATCAAACATATACTATGATGAAAAGACAAGAAAAATACCTCGAGAAAATAGCAGACCTTGCGAAAAAAGTTGAGGTAAAAAAATATTACTAGGAAGTTCTTATGGGAAACGAAAGTGGAAATTCTAATTTAAAAAATTATATAGATCAATTAAAGGTTGAGATTAAAAACAAAGAAGAACTTCCAAACGTCGTAGATGCAATAATAAAAACGGCTACTGAAAAATTTTGCTCTATTGAAAAAATTGAGGATTCTTATTATATAAAAAAAGGGAATAATCCTCTCGTATTATTGCATCTAAATATAGATAGTTTATCAAAGGTATATTTTGATATTTTTGATGTCGATGATGAGGAATCAATAGTTAGCAAGTCTAATATCAATATAATTACCTCCGCTATATTAATTAATTATTTGCTAATGTATTCAGATGAATCTTTTGATGTCTTAATTACAAAGAATAATATTCAAGATAAGACGTCAGATTATTCTTTGATTAGGAGGTACTTAAGGTGTGATAATATTATAAACCTTAATTTGAGACAGGATGATTGCTTAGCAGATGAATTTTCATCTTTAATTTTATCGGTAATTAAGGTTCCTATAAAAAGATTTAGACCAAGCTATGGATTTATAAGTTATAGATTATCTATAAGTAAGCTCATTGGCGGTAGATCGGGAGAAAACATTAATAAGCTTAGACTTAATTCTATAAAGCTCATTATGAGTATTCTTAGGAAGATGAAGGCGAAAGTTGATCTTGAGATGGTCTCTATATCGGCGGGAGATAGGTATGATAATATCCCATCATATGCAGATATAGATTTTATTATAAATTCTGACTATGAAAATGAGCTGGAAAATATCTTTGATATAATAAAAAATGAAGTTATAGAAAAAAATTTAAGATATGAACCAGATATGCAGATAGAGTGTCAAAAAATTGATGATAAAAATATCGATCCTATTACAACAGAATCTTTTAATCATTTAGCTTCATTAATTGAACTATTACCATCAGGAACTTTTGCTGTAAATAGTATAGATAATCAAACTATATCATCATCAAACTTAGCTACAACTAAATCTTTGAGGCATTCAATAAATATTATTTTGGTATTGAGATCACTTACAGAAGAAAGTATGAATCAGATGCTTGAAAAAACAATTTTAGCCACTAAGATATCAGGATCGAAGTTTAATGAAAAATTGTTAATACCAAGATGGAAAAACTCTAATCACGAACTTAGAGATTGTTTTAAAGAGTCTTACAATGAGCTTTTTGATCAATCATTAGAAGTTGTTAAGACTCAGTATTCGTTAGATTCAAGCATGATATTTGACAAAGTGAATGTGAACATTGTCTCATTAGGGGTAAAATATAAACAAGATGATGAATGTTTTCATAGTCGTATTAATGATATAGAAAAAATCATAGACTTAATTGGAAAAGTGTTATCTAATATGAGAAAAAGTAAGGAGAATGTATGACTGAGGTATTGAATCTTCATGGTCATGAAGTAATCTTTAATAAGAACAAGGGTAAAGCAGTAATTGAAATCGATTTAGGCGATTCTACTGATGAGTGTCTTTTAATAGATATTTTTAGCGTAGATCAAAAAGAATATATAGCTTTATTGTCAGGAGAATCTTCAGATATCTATATATTTAATTATACTGATATATATGATAGCGAGGATATTGATTTATCAATGATTGAAGATGATGATGAAATGGATGAGGTTTATCATTTATTCTCACATTATTGGACAGATGAAATGATTGATGATTTGATTGATGAATATAATGAGGAAATTAACCAAGAAGACGAAGAAAACTAATGGCGAACATTCCTTATTATTCAGTTAGTACTTATTATAAGGATACCTATGGACAAAAAGTATATAAGCTTCCAATTAAGTTATCCTTAACTTGTCCAAATAGAGATGGTGCATGTGGTTTTGGTGGTTGTATCTATTGCTCCGAAAGTGGAGGTTCTTTTGAAAATTTACCCTCATCCATGACTGTAGATGAGCAACTTGAAAAAAACTACAAGTATATAAAAAATAAGTACAAAGCAAACAAATTTATTGCTTATTTTCAAAACTTTTCAAATACTTATATGAGTATTTTAGTGTTTAAAGATATGATTAAGGCTTGCAAAAAAGATTATATCGTAGGAATATCGATAGCTACTAGAAGTGATTGTATAAGTGAAGATAAGCTAAAATTTTTGAAAAGTTTTCACGATGAAACAGGCATTGATATAACATTTGAGTTAGGCTTACAAACAGCAAATTATAGAACTTTAAAAATATTAAATAGGGGTGAGTCCCTGGCAGATTTCATAAGTGCCTGTAAACTGATAGATAAGTACAAATTTAGGATATCAACTCATGTGATTTTGGCAATGCCTTGGGATGATATAGATGATACTATAGAAACTGCCAGAATTTTAAATGCTTTAAATGTTAAAGAAGTAAAAATTCATTCACTTTTTATTATCAAGAATACGAAATTGGCTAAGATGTATGAAAATAATGAAATAAATTTGAAAACAAAAGAAGAATATCAAAAAAACGTAGTTGAGTTTTTAAGATATATTAGCCCTGATTGTGCTATAGCAAGGCTTGTTGGTAGAGCACCTAAAGAAGACTCTATATTTTGTAACTGGGATAGGTCTCGGTGGTTAATAAGAGATGAGATCGTTACTTACATGCAAGATAACAATATTAATCAGGGCGATAAAAGCCAAAAAGAAATTTATAGAAAAATCAAGGAGGAAAATTATGATTTATTTAGTAGTAGGACAACAAGGAATAGGTAAGACAAAATATCTAGTTGAAGAAGCAAACTTAGAAAAAGAAAAAGGTAATTCAAATATAGTATTTGTTGATACTGAAGACAACCAAGTTAGAATACTTGATCATAAAATAAGACTAATTAATGCTAAATCTTACAAGATTAGATCAGTTGATTCTTTAGTTGGATTTATATCAGGTATTTTAGCAAGAGACTATGATATTGGAAAAATTTATATCGATGGTATATATGATATAGTTGATATTAATAATGATAACATTAACGATCTAATTGAAAGATTAAGTAGTCTTTCAGAATATTCTAAATCAGATATTTATCTAGGACTAGATTGGAAAAAAGAAGACGTTCCTCAAGCAGGCCAATCAGAAATCATTGAATTGAAATTAGAGGATTAATTTAGACCGTCTCTTTGAGACGGTTTTTTATTATGTTATTAGAAAAAAACAAATTAGATTTATTTGAAAATTGGAGATTAGACTCAATAGGTTTATTGACAGAAGAAAAAATTGATAAAGACGAGTTTTTAGATAGGAATTATGAATTTATAGTAAAATTAGGTTTAAAGCCTTTTTCTAATATAGTATCACTAGAAGAAGCCGTATATAATTATCAGTACTATAATATAATGGCTAAAATAGCCAACTCCAAGGCTTTTAAATGTCAAAATTCAACTAAAAAGAAAAAAGTATATTCAAAGTTAATTAATGATAGAGAAAATTATTATTATCTCAAAGATCTGGCTACATGTGCTCTACTAGAAATAGTAGGTTATGAAAATATAGATTCTTATTTTATTAATTTAAAATCCAAGAGACTAACAGGTCAAATTTTTGAGATTTCAGTTAAGTGCTGTAAGAATTTAATCCTCCATTCAAAAAGTAAAAAAATACTAGAAGAACTTAGGCGTAATAATGCCTTTGATGAAGAAATTAGGGAATCTTTAATAGATTCTTATGTAAATAAGAGTTATTAGTATGATAGAAATTATTATTAGTAAAAATCAAGGCAATCAAAGGTTTGACAGGTTTTTAAGAAAATATTTTGAAAATGCTCCTTTATCGGTTATATCTAAAAATATTAGAAAGAGAAATTTCAAAATAAATGGCAAAAGAGCGAAGAATAATGATTTTGTATATGAAGGCGATAAGGTTTTAATGTACATTAGCGATGAAAATTATAAAAAATGGCTAAGTAAAACCGATTTTATACCTCAAGATTTTAATTTAGATATAATTTATGAGGATGATAATATAGTGGTTATGGATAAAGAAGCAGGACAATTGACTCACTCTGCTTCTAAGAAAGATTATGGAAATAATCTTGTTGATAATATGCTATCATATCTTTACAAGACAAAATCATTTGATATGTCCGATAAAATATTTAAACCAGCGGTTGTTAATAGACTTGATAGAAATACTGCTGGTCTAGTAATTGGAGCGAAGAATTCAAATGCTTTGAGATTATTAAACAAAGCTATTAAAGAAAATAAATTAGATAAATACTATCTAACAATAGTGGCTGGTGAAGTTAATAAAGATTTTAAAATTGATACAAAAATTTCTAAAAATGAAGATAAAAATAAGGTTAAAAAGTCTTCAGAAGGAAAGGAAATACTTACATATTTTAAGCCGATAAAGTCTAATGGTACTTACTCTCTTCTTGAATGTAAATTAATTACAGGAAGAACTCATCAAATTAGGTTTTCACTTAAAGAAAATAATACACCTATAATTGGAGATCGTAAATATGGAAATCCATCTGTAAATAAGATTTTAAAAGAGAGGTTAAATATAAATAATCAAATTTTATTAGCTTATAAAATAGTATTTCCTAAGATAAAAGGTTTAGAATATTTAGAAGGTTTAGAAGTTGTTTCAAAAAAATATCAAGATATAAAAAAATTATCAGAAAAAATTATGACAATGTGAGGAGAATTATGACAAAAGTAATAGGAATAGATATCGGTGGAACAAAGATAAATACATGCCTTGTTAACGAAGAAGGGATTATTTTAGACATGTATACTACAGATACCCAAGCATCTGAAGGCAGAGAAGTTGTTCTAAATAATATAAAAAAATCAATTTTTGCTATAGACTATAAGCAAGCTAGTGCAATAGGAATTGGCACGCCAGGATTTATTGATTCTGAAAATGGTATCGTAACATTTGCTGGAAATATAACTGGTTGGACAGGTCTTAATCTAAAATCAGCTATAGAAGAATTTGTAGATATACCGGTATTTGTAGAAAACGATGCAAATATTGCCTTGATTGCAGAAAAATGGATTGGTTCGTGTCAATCCTATGATAATGTCGTAATGATTACCTTAGGTACTGGTTTAGGAGGAGCTATTTATACAAAAGAAGGTGGACTACTCTCAGGAGCTCATTTCCAAGGGGCAGAACTAGGCCATATTATGCTTCATCCAGGTGGAAATTACTGTACATGCGGACAATATGGATGTGCAGAAAGTTATTGTGCAGGACCTGCTATAAGTGAGGATTATTTCAGACTTACAGGAAAAAGATTAGATGGTAAAGAGATTTTTTCAAGAATTGAGACGGATGATAAAGCTATGGAAGTTCTTAAAAACTATCAATCAAATCTCGCATATCTGTTAACCTCCTTAAGAAATATTTTTGACCCTGATGCAATAGTAATTGGTGGAGGAATCATCCACTCCAAAGATATTTGGTGGGATGGTATGATAGAGAATTTCAAAAATTACTGCAATAAGCCTTACAACATTGAAATACTCCCAGCTAAGTTTTTAAATGATGCTGGTGTAATTGGTGCAGCAAAAATTGCCTTTGAAAGGATGACAAATGAATAATAAGATACTAATTCTAGATGATGAAGATCCTATTAGACAATTTATGAAAATAAACCTTGATTACCAAGGTTATCAAACTATCGAAGCTTCAAGCGGTGAAGAAGCCTTAAGGTTAGTGGACGAAGAACAACCAGCTGTAGCTATACTAGATATAATGTTACCTGGTATAAGTGGTCTTGAAGTATGTGAAAAAATCAGAGATAAATATCCAATGACTGGAATAATAATGGTATCAGCTAAAAGTCAAGATATAGATAAAATACTTGGCTTAGAAAAGGGAGCAGATGATTATATTATAAAACCTTTTAATCCTCAAGAGCTAATCCTTAGAGTGAAATCCTTAATGAGAAGGGTAAATTTAAATCCAGTTTCAACTGGAAACGAAGATGTCAAAAGTTTAAAGGATGGTCCATTTACTCTTGATATATATTCTAAAACTTTTTACAAAGATGACATTGAAATAGATGTTACTCCGACAGAATTTACTATTTTAGAATATTTTATTAAAAATAAAGGAAAAGCAATGACCAGGGATGAAATAATGAAAGAAACCTGGGGGGATAATTACAGCAATGACACTAAAATTGTAGATGTTAATATTAGAAGAATAAGAGCAAAAATAGAAGAAAACCCTGCTAAGCCAGAATATATTGAGACTGTTTGGGGCACTGGATATAGATGGAAATAGGAAGAAAATTAAAATCAACTAAAGATACAACCAAAGATCTAATTGAATCAAAAAGTATTAAATATACTTTCATAAAGATAATCATGCTTTTTGTCTTAACAACTGTAATAGGATTTGAAATATTTGCCTATAATTCGGTAAAGAATTTTTACGAGTCTTCATTGATTTCATCTATGAAAAATCAAGCTAGGATAAGTCAATTGCAGTATTCATCTTATATGTCAAGATACGATCTTGAGGAAGTAATCATAGGTGATAAAAATCTATTTTATAGACAAAATGACTGCCAAGTACAAATACTTGATAATTCAGGAGTAGTATTATTTGATTCTATAGCATCGTCAATGATTGGCAAAGTTATTGAAAATGAAGACGTAATCGAGGCTAAGGAAGGGTCAACTGGTACTTTTAAAGGGGTAAATGTAGACTCAAAAGAGCAAGTTTTATCTGTTTCTTATCCGCTAAAGGCATCAGATCAGCAAGTAGGCATCCTAAGACTAACAAGTACCATGAATAAAGTAAATAGGCAAATAAATCAGGATATATTGTTTTATTTCTTATTCGGAGTATTCATCAGTGCAGCAGCTTTATTATTGTCATTTTTAGCTGCTAATAGCTTTGTTAAGCCTTTAAAGAAATTAATAGGTGTCTCAGAAGTTTTGGCTCAGGGTGATTACTCTATAAAGGCTGATGATTCTAGTAAAGATGAAATTGGTGAATTAGCCCAAACCCTAAATCTATTAAGTGAAAATATAGTAAAAAGAGAGGATATGAAAAATGAATTTATATCCTCAGTCTCTCACGAACTTAGAACACCTTTAACTTCTATCAAGGGTTGGGCAGTTACCTTACAATCTGAAACTATCCAGAAAGATGCAGACATGGTAAGTCAAGGACTTAAAATTATCGAATCAGAGGGAGATAGGCTTTCAATGATGGTTGAAGATTTATTAGATTTTTCAAGATTATCTTCAAGTAATTTTAAGTATGACAAAGAGAAGATAGACATAGTAGAATTAGTAAAACAAGTCCACACTCAACTATACCCAAGGACACAATCTGAAGGCATTAAATTTACGTTTACCAGTATATACAAGGTCTTATTTGTATACGCTGATAAGAATAGAATGAAAGAAGTTTTTATAAATATAATTGATAATGCTATTAAATTTACAGATTTAGCAGGAAATATTGATATAGTTATCGACCTTAATGGTGATGAAATTGAAATTAGCATAAAAGATGATGGTGAAGGAATCAAGGAAGATGAAATAGCCTTTGTAGCTAGTAAGTTCTTTAAGGGCTCCTCATCAAAGTCCCAAACAGGTTTAGGACTTTCAATTTGTGAAGAAATTGTTAAGGCGCATGATGGTAGATTAATTATTAAGTCTAAATATGGAGTGGGTACTGTTGTAACTGTTGTACTACCGAGGGCAGAAGATGAAAAGAATATTTAAATTTTTATTATTAAGTCTAAGTATGATTTTGCTAAGTTCATGTATAAATTCCAATAAAAATGACCTTTCAGATTTGATTCAAACTCCAAAACAGGATTCACCAATTATTGAAGGAACTTGGCAGGTAGTGGAAATTGCTGGTGAAATATCTGATGATAGTTCGGGAAAAATCAATTTGGGTGATAATTTATATATCAACAAAAACTTAGTTGCTATAAATGGTTCTTATGCTTTTCCACCTAGTTTTAGTTCTAAATTCGTAAAATTATCAGATTATTTAAAAAATAGGGGGATACAAACTAGGCCAGAATTTAAAGATAGGAATGTAATAGTTATAAATGCATCCCAGGGTCAATTATTCTCAAGAGATTTAATAATTACTGATAAAAATAATTTATTTATGATAAAAGATGAAAATCTAATCTCATTAAAGAAAATATCAGATAAAGTAGACTCTAAAGTAGTCGATTCTTACGCTAAATTGGCTTCTAAAGAACGAACCACAACTGAGACAGGGGAAGATATAGCTGAAGATTTATCCTTGCTTCTAGGAGTAAGAGAAAGGATAGATCCAGAAAGTGATAAACCCTTATATAAGTATTACACTTATTTAATAAGAGTAGAACCAGATGAAACAATAAAATACATGAAGTGTGAGGATATTTTTATCAAAAACCAAGATGAATATTGGACAGTAAGCTCTGATATAAATAATTTTACTGATTTATACGATGAGATAAAATCTTATCCTATTAAGTTAGAAAAAAACGAAAATGTTGATGATGTTTTAAAGAAATATACTTTTAAAGATATAAACTTTAATACACGATTAAATTTTGTATCTAAAGATTTCATATCAATTGATTATACTGATAAAAATAACGAAAACCCAATCAGAAAATACGCACTAATGGAAACTGATAACATATCGACGAAGCAGTTTATATCTCTTGAAGAATTTACTGGAGAGGAACAAAGTGATCAGATATTTAGGGAGAAAGTAAAAGAAGAGCTTAAAAAGGCAATCCCTAATGCTAATCCAGAAAAATTTGCATTTGATAATACAAACTTTGGTATAATCAGAAATCAGGGATACTGGGCTTTCCAATCATCAATATTTGCAGGCAAAGGCGATAGCTTTATTCAAAATTTTTTCAATGTGGATATTGCAATTGGAGACTCACTACTTAATCCTACAAATGCTATTATTACAAGAGATCAAGTGTATAATATAAATACACAATTTAAGGACTATGTGGTATTAGCTAATCAAAGGTATATTGCTATTCAAACACCAGATGAAATTTTAATTCACAGGATTAAAGATGGATTAATAGAAAAATCACCAGTATATGCAATTGCAACAAGGATGCCAGCCACAATCATTAGCATTGACCAATACTTAGGTTCAAATGCTCTAGATTTGGAAGAAGCTTTTACTAAATATAACTTAATTATAGAAAAATAAATTTTGACTTAAACTAATGATATTTGTTATCATGTTAATAGGAGATTATATGGAACTATTATTTGCAAGCAATAATGCTAATAAATTAGAGCAAGTTAAATTATTGCTAGATCATGAAAATGTCCTTCTACCAAAAGATATAGGAATCTTGGACTTTAATGTAGTAGAAGATGGAAACACTCTTAGAGAAAATGCTTATAAAAAAGCATACGCTCTTTTTAAGCTATCCGGAAAGAAAGTTTTTTCTGATGATACGGGTCTTTTTGTAAAAAACTTAGATGGAAGGCCAGGTCTTTACTCTCATAGATATGCTGGAAATGATGCTAGTGATAAGGATAATAGAGATAAGCTTTTATCCGAGCTAGAAAATAACGCCGATAGACAAGCTCACTTTTTAACAGTCGTTTGTTTCATAGATGAAAATGGCAGAGACTATTATTTTGAAGGTAGGCTTGATGGAAGAATTGCCGATAAAGAATATGGGACAGGTGGTTTTGGATATGATAAAATATTTTATGTCGATGAATATTCAAAAACTCTTGGACAAATGGATATAGAATTTAAAAATACAATAAGTCATAGGGCAAAGGCAGTGCTAGCATTTAAGAAGTTCTTGGTTGATAATTATGAAAATATTAATTACTAGTGATAGTCATGGAAATTATAATAAAATTTCAGATTTTATACTAGAAAGTGGAGATATTGATCTTATGCTACATGCAGGAGATGGTGTAGAAGATTGCAAATATATTTCTTATGAAACTGGTATAAAATACTATGTAGTTAAAGGGAATAATGATTTTTTTACAAATGAAGCTTATACAAAAATTCTAGATTTAGATGGTGTTAAAATTCTTTTAACACATGGGCATAAATATGGAGTAGATTTCTCTCTCGATGGACTTATGAGAAAAGCTGTTGATAATTCTTGTGATGTAGTTATTTTTGGTCATACTCACACATACACACAAGCAAATAAATCGGGTATATTATTTTTAAACCCAGGTTCTGTAAGCCTGCCTAGAGATGGAAAAGCAAGCATGATGCTAATGACCCTTGATAATGAAAATATTAATATCGAGAAGATATATGTACAATAAGGAGAGACAATGTCTGGTCTAATTAATTTAATAAGCGAATTTTCTTCAAGCCTATTTATCCTACCCATTTTGGTATTGATGAATGTTATTATAACTATAATTATTTACTTTATAAATGATAAGAAGGTTTTAAAATATTTGCCTTCAATTATAATAGGGGTTATATCGATTTTGATAGGGATATATTCAATAATTATCTTTACAACACCTAGAGGATTGAATACATCGTGGATTGCTATATTTTTAATGACAACGGCAATTGTTGGTATAGTGACCGGATTTATAATAGATTTATTTGTATCCTTAAGAAGGGATTTGGGTATTAATAAGGGCAATGTTAAAATAAACACAAGAAAAAATAAAACATTCAAAGCTAAGAGACGAAGAGAAAAGGAAAACTTAAATGACTAAGAATAAAGCAGCCTTTTTTGATATAGATGGAACACTTTTTAGAAATTCACTTCTAATAGAGCATTTTTTAAAGTTAGTTGAAGATGGAATTTTAGATAAAAAAATTTGGACAGATGAGATTGGACCTCTTTACAGTAAATATGAAAACAGACAGGGTGCTTATGAAGATTATTTAGACAAATCTGCTTTAGCCTACCAAAAATCCATGCGAGGTCTTGATAAAAAAATTATAGATAAATATTCTCAGATAGTAATAGAGGAAAATAAAAATAAGGTTTATAATATTACAAAAAATGCTGTAAATAAGCATTTAGAAGATGGATTTTTAATTTTCTTTATATCAGGGTCACCAGACTTTTTAGTAGGTGATTTTTCTAAGCTTTACAGTGCCACCGAGTCTATTTCTACTATTTATGAATTTGATGAAAATAATAAATTTACTGGTAAAGTATTACCTATGTGGGATGGCAAGAGTAAGTTATCAGCGGTAACAATTCTTAAGGATAAATATGACATAGATCTTAATAATTCCTATGCCTATGGTGATACAAATGGAGATATCACCATGTTTCAAATGGTAGGAAATCCACATGCTATAAATCCATCATATGAATTGATAGAAAAATTATATGAAGATGAAGATTTAAGAAAAAAGTCAGTTATTAATATCGAAAGAAAAGATGTAAATTATTCTTTTAAATTAAATGATTTAAAAGTTGACTTTACAAAATTTTAAAAAAAATCCTTTGAATTTTTTTTAATATGATATTTTTAAAAAGCTAAAACAACAAGACATATATACAATAATTAGTTAGTTATGTATATTTTTACTATATTTTTAGCTTTTTTTATTTTCGAGAAAAATATATCTAAATAAAAGACTTTTAATTTGTGGTAAAATAGTAACTGAGGTAAGACAATGAAGGCAGAATTAAGTAAATCTTTTCCAATAATTGAAAAACTTGAATATAATTATCTTGTTGATAAAGATGTATACTCACTTAATACACTTATGTCTTTATTGTATGACAGATGTCTAGCTAGTTTTTCTAAGCATTCTTATTATGCAAAAGATTATTGCTTTAAGAATCTTAAGAAATATTTTTGGAATTTAGTAGATATTGATGAGATAATCAACAGCTTAAGTAGAAATATTGGTAAAGATATAGATAGGTATGAATATTTAATATCAATTAAGGCTCAATATAGGGCGTTTAATTCCAAAAAAGATGTAGATAAATTAGAGCTACTAATGATAGAAACACTAGGGGTTGAATATCTGGTAGAAGGCAGGAATTATTTTTATAATAGAGAAGATAAAAGAATGCTTGAAATAGGAGATAATTTGAAATCTTCTATATTGGATGATAAATTATTGCTAGCTAAACTAAAAGAAGATGTTTATAATTTTTCTGATATAGTTTTAAAGAATAAGATATATGGCATCGATTTATCTACAAATAAACAGCTCACTTTTAATAGAGAAAGTATTTTCACAGAAGACATTACAATAAAACAAACCCAAAAGATATATGAAAAAACTATCAGCTACCTTTCTAGGTCCATAGTTGATATTTATGCTGAGTATTATTATAGGGGTTTGATAAGAGAAGTATTTGAAAGGTATCAATAGGGCTTAATTAGCCCTTTTTATTTTGTTTATGATAGTTTTAGGAATAGATCCAGGTATAGCCATTATGGGCTATGGTGTGATTGAATTTAATGGAAATAAAGTTAAAGTATTAGAAAACGGAGTAATTACTACTTCGTCAAAGACAGAGACTCCAAAAAGATTAGAGATTCTCTATGATAATTTAGATAATATTATAAAAGAATATAAACCTGATGAGTTTGCAATTGAGGAATTGTTTTTTAATCAAAATGTTAAGACTGCTATAACAGTAGGACATGCAAGGGGAATTCAAGTACTCTGCGCTCAGCAAAACAATATTGATATCTACGAATATACTCCTCTCCAAATAAAGCAGGCGATTACTGGTTATGGTAGGGCAAGCAAAAAGCAGATGCAAATGACAATAACAAGCTTACTAAATCTAAGGTCTATACCCAAACCAGATGATGCTGCTGATGCTTTATCAGTAGCTCTCTGTCATGTACTTAGTCAAAGATTTAAAGAACAGTTTAGGATGAAATAATGATTTCTTATATAAAAGGTGATGTAAGAGCTATTAGTGAAGAAGGCTTTATTTTAGAAGCAAATAACATAGGTTATTTTATAAATTCATCACTTACAACTCTTGCTAATATTAAAATAAATAATGAGTATAAAATATATACTTCAATGCAAGTAAGAGAAGATGATATATCTCTTTTTGGCTTTGAATCTGAGGAAGAATTAGAGATGTTCTTACTCTTGATATCTGTATCAAGTATTGGGCCAAAGATTGCTATTGGAATGCTTTCATCGATATCTTCAGATGAAATAAAACTTGCGATAGTAAATAATGACATTGACAAGTTAACAAAAGCTAAGGGAATTGGCAAAAAGACTGCATCAAGAATTATCTTAGAGTTAGTTGATAAGGTTAAGAAAATGGCAATTCCAGAAATACCTGATAGCAAAACTGAAGATAATTTTACTAATGATTATGAAGTAGCAAGACAAGCTCTTAAGAACTTAGGCTATCTCGATAATGAAATTGCAAGAGTTTTAAGAGAATTAAAAGATGAGAACTTAAGTCTTGAAGCATTGATAAAAGAGAGTTTAAAAAGGCTAATATAGGTGATTTTGTATGTATGATGAAAATCAAAGGATTGTAGGAAGTAACGAGCAGATTGAAGATATAGGCCTTGAAAATTCTATAAGGCCTAAATGGCTAAGTGATTATATCGGGCAAGATAAGATAAAAGAAAAGTTAGATATTTTTATAAAATCTTCTTTATCAAGAAAAGAGCCTCTTGACCACGTACTTTTACAAGGACCTCCAGGACTTGGTAAAACTACTCTGTCGACAATTATTGCCAATGAACTTGGTGTAAATCTTAGAGTGACAAGTGGTCCGGCTATTGAGAGGCCATCAGATCTAGCAAGTATACTTACAAATCTCCAACAAGGTGATGTACTATTTATAGATGAGATTCACAGGATTAATCGCTCTGTTGAAGAGATACTTTATTCTGCTATGGAAGACTTTGTTTTAGATATAATAGTAGGTAAGGGTCCTAACGCCCAATCTATAAGGATAGATTTAGAGAAATTCACCCTAATAGGAGCTACAACTAGAGCAGGTATGCTATCAGCCCCTCTCCGTGATAGGTTTGGTGTTTTACTTGCTTTAAACTTATACGATAGTAAAGATTTAACAACTATTGTAAAAAGATCAGCAAATATACTCGATATACCGATAGATGATGAGGGAGCTGTAGAGATAGCTAAAAGATCTAGAGGAACTCCTAGGATTGCAAATAGGCTCTTAAAAAGAGTAAGAGATTATGCGATAGTAAAGGCAGATGAAAAGATCGACTACGAAACAAGTAAAAAGGGTCTTGAGTTACTTGAAATAGATCCGATGGGCCTTGATAATATGGACAAGAAAATTATCTACACCATGTATGATAATTTTGGGGGTGGACCAGTTGGCGTGGATACAATAGCAGCATCAACTGGTATAGAAAATGTAACGATAGAAGATGTTTATGAGCCTTATTTATTACAAATAGGTTTTATTTCACGAACACCTAGAGGAAGAGTTTTAACAAGAAAAGCCTACGAGCACTATGGCTTAAAATATGAGGATTAAATGAAAACAAGCGAATTTGATTATTACTTACCAGAAGAATTAATAGCCCAACATCCTTCAGCTAAAAGAGATGAAGCTAGGATGATGGTTTTAGATAGAAAAAGCGGAAAGACTTGCGATAAATATTTTTATGACATTATCGATTATCTCAAGGAAGGTGATGTCCTTGTAATGAATGATACAAGGGTAATACCAGCTAGATTATTTGGATCAAGACCAGGAAAGTCTGAGAAAATTGAGGTATTTTTACTAAACAACACAGAAGGTGCTAAGTGGGAAGTCTTGGTTAGACCAGGCAAGAAGATGAAAATAGGAACAGAGGTAGTATTTTCCGACGAATTATCATGCAAGGTGATAGATATAAAGGACGATGGAAATAGGATTGTAGAATTTTATTTCGAAGGAATATTTAATGAAATCCTAGATAGACTTGGCAATATGCCACTTCCTCCTTATATAAAGGAAAAACTAAAAGATAATGAAGATTATCAGACAGTTTACGCTAAAAACCCTGGTTCTGTAGCAGCACCAACAGCCGGTTTACATTTTACTAAAGATCTTCTTAAAAGAATAGAAGAAAAGGGCATAAAATTAGCTTATCTTACCCTAAATGTAGGCTTAGGAACTTTTAGACCTGTAAGCGAAGATGACCCAACAAATCATAAGATGCACTCAGAATTTTACACAATCTCACAAGATACTGCGGATATCATAAATGATGCAAAGGATAAAGGAAACAGAGTTATAGCGGTAGGAACAACATCTATTAGGACTCTAGAATCAGTTTATCAGAAGAATAATAAAGTTTGTGAGGACTCTGGTTGGACAGATATCTTTATATATCCAGGTTTTGAATTTAAGGTAGTAGATGCGATTATAACAAATTTTCACCTACCTAAATCAACTCTCATTATGTTAATAGCAGCCTTCACAAGCAGAGAAATTATACTAAACGCCTACAATGAAGCAGTTAAAAAAGAATATAGATTCTTCTCATTCGGCGATTGTATGTTCATAAAATAGGGGGAAAGATGCCTTTAAAATACGAATTAATTAAAAAAGATAAATACACAAATGCAAGGGTTGGTGTGATTCATACAGCCCATGGAGATATTCCTACTCCTATCTTTATGCCAGTAGGAACTCTTGGCACCGTAAAAACAATGACTGTAGATGACTTAAAAGAAATGAAAGCAAGGATCATCTTAGGTAATACCTATCATTTATACTTAAAGCCAGGTATGGATATAATGGAAAAAGCAGGTGGCCTTCATAAATTTATGAATTGGGATAGGCCAATCCTTACTGATTCTGGTGGATTTCAAGTTTTTTCTCTAGCTGATAATAGAAAAATTAGTGAAGAAGGAGTTATGTTTAGGTCTCATATAGATGGATCAAAACACTTCTTTACACCTGAAAAAGCAATAGAAATTCAAAATACTATACATTCTGATATCATGATGAGCTTTGATGAATGTGTAGATGCGAGGGCTGATTACGATTATGTGAAAAATTCAATGGAGAGAACTCTAAGATGGGCAAAACGAGGGCTTGATTATCATAAAGAACATTCTCATCCTGACCAATCACTATTTGGTATAGTACAAGGTGGAATGTTTAAGGACTTAAGAGAAATATCTGCAAGAGAAACAACAGCAATGGATTTTGACGGATATTCTATAGGCGGCCTATCTGTTGGTGAAACAAAAGAAGAGATGATTGATATCTTAAATTTTACAACTCCTTTATTACCAGAAGACAAACCAAGATATAATATGGGAGTAGGTACACCTGATTATTTATTTGAATCATTCCAAGCTGGCATTGATATGGCAGACTGTGTTCTTCCAACAAGAATAGCAAGAAATGGTACAGCAATCACATCTAGAGGCAGACTAGTTGTGAAAAATGCAACCTATAAGGAAGATTTTTCAAAATTAGATCCTGATTGTGATTGTTACACTTGCTCAAATCATTCAAGGGCTTATATAAGACACCTTATAAATGCCAATGAAATCTTAGGGGCAAGACTTCTATCCTACCATAACCTATATTTTTTACTAAAAATGTGCGAAAATATAAGGGAAGCTATAATGAATGATTCTTTCTTAGACTATAAAAAAGAATTTTATAGTAAATATGGTTACTAATGAAATTAGAATATATAATCTTAATTCTCTTAGCTTCAGGATTTTATTATACAAATATAAAAGAATACAGGAAAGAAAGAGAAAAAAATAGGTATATAGAAAATAATTTGAAAGAATCTAATAAAATTATCACTAAATCTGGAATAATAGGTTACGTTACAAATATTGATAAAAATGTTATTACAATAATTACTGGTGAAGGAGCAAAAACATCCTATATCACCATAGAAAAATCATATATCGAAGACATTTTAGATTAAGGGCCAGGGGCCCTTTTCTTTATATAAAGCAATTAAAGAGTATAATTTCTATGAAAGGATTTTATGGCAAACTGGTTTATATACAATAAAAAACAAAATTATATTAATAATTTAAAAATAGAAGATATTACAAAATTGCAGGCATTAATATTAGGAAATAGGGATATAATCGACCCTAAAATAGTAGATATGTTTATAAGGCCAAGTCTTGACAAATTACACGACCCTTTTCTACTAAATGATATGGACAAGGCAGTCGATTTGATTATAAAGACAATGCAAGAAGGTGGAGAAATAAGAATTTTTGGAGATTATGACCAAGATGGTATAGCATCTGTTATGACCTTGATGGATGGAATGTTGTTTTATTACGATAATATATCTTATGATATTCCTCACAGGGTAGATGAAGGCTACGGCATATCTTCAAAGATGAGTGATAAGGCTACAGATGATGGGGTATCTTTGGTAATAACTTGTGATAATGGTATAACAGGTTTTGAACAAATAGATAATTTAAGGGCTAATAATATAAATGTCATAGTGACAGACCACCATCAAATTGAAAAAAAAGAAAATGATGAATGGGTAGAACAAGTTCTTCCAAAGGCCAATGCAGTCATAAATCCTAAAAGATTAGATTCTAATTATCCTTTTGATGATTTATGTGGGGCAGGAGTTAGCTTTAAACTTATGCAAGGTCTTTACCAAAAGCTAGATGGAGATATGTACTATTTGTATTCTTTGCTTGAATATGTAGCCATGGGAACAGTTTGTGATGTCGTCTCCCTAACTGATGAAAATAGGATATTTGTAATTGAAGGACTCAAAAGGCTAAATCAAACAGAGAAAATTGGTATTAAAGCCCTCTTAGATGAAGCAGGTTGGGAAAAAGAAGTAGATGAATACACTCTAGGCTTTATTTTAGGTCCTCTAATGAATACTACAGGCAGGCTTAAATCAGCCAAAATGGCCATCGACCTTTTGATAGAAGAGGATATAGATGATATTTATGATAAAGCTCGTGAATTAGTCAAGCTTAACAACGAAAGAAAGTCGCTGACTGAATCTGCTTATAAGAGAGCGTGTGAAATAATAGAAGAAAATTCCTATGACAAGGATGATGTAATAGTAGTCTATGATGAAAATTTCAATGAATCAATCTGTGGGATAGTAGCTGGTAGGATAAAGGAAAAATACTACAGACCTACAATAGTTTTAACCAAATCTAAAGATGAAAATATAGCAAAAGGTTCGGGTAGATCAATAGAAGCTTATAATATTTATGAAGAAATTTTACCCTTTAAAGACAAATTAGCTTCATTTGGAGGTCACCCTATGGCCTGTGGACTTTCAATAGAAATTACTAATATTGATGAATTTAGAAAATTTTTAAACAAAAATTCAAAGCTTACCGCTAAGGAAAAAGAAAAATCAATCAATGTAGATAGTCAAATAAATATCTCTAACCTATCATTAGAATTTGCCGAAAGCCTTTTAAAATTAAAGCCTTTTGGTAAAGAAAATGAAAAGCCTTTATTTGCAAATAAGGATGTTTCGATTGCAAGCCTTTCAATGATAGGCAAGGATAAAAATACTATGAGGCTATCACTGTTTCAAAATGGCTCCTACTATAATGCTATAAAATTTGGAGCTGAGAAAGAATTTCAGTATTTAAAAGATAAGTTTAATGGCCAAATAGTTGGACAAAAAATAGATATAGTTTATTATCCAGATATAAACGAATTTAGGGGTCAAAGATCCCTACAACTTAAATTAATAGATATCAGGTGATTTTATGGCAACAGATTTTAACAAAGAATTTATAAAATTTAAAGAAATTATACTAAATAATAATCCAAAGGCTGACATTGATCTTATTAAAAAAGCCTATGATTTTGGTGTGAAAAATCATGATGGACAGAAGAGAAATTCTGGAGAAGACTATTTTATCCACCCAATAGCTGTTGCCGAGAATTTATCTAATATGAAATTAGATGATCAAACTATATGTGCAGGTTTGATGCATGATGTTTTAGAAGACACTCCTGTAACAAGAGATGAAATGAAAGAAATCTTTGGCGAGGAAATAACCTTCTTAGTTGATGGTGTAACTAAGCTAAAAAACTTAAATTACAACTCTCGTGAGGAAAAACAAGCTGAAAATATTAGAAAAATGGTAATGGCTATGGCTAGCGATGTTAGGGTTGTTCTAATAAAGCTAGCAGATAGGCTTCATAATATGAGAACTCTTGAGTATATGACAAGAGAAAAACAGATCCAAATAGCTAATGAAACTATCGAAATTTACGTACCTCTAGCCCACAGACTTGGAATTTATTCATTAAAATGGGAATTAGAAGATTTGTGTTTTAGATACCAAGAGCCTGATAAGTATTATGAACTTGCTGAGATGGTAAGTGTAAAAAGACGAGAAAGAGAAGCATATATCAATGAAATAATTGATACTTTGACAAAATCACTTGCTAATACAAAAATAAACTTTGAAATTTCAGGCAGGCCAAAGTCTCTATATTCTATCAACAAGAAGATGGAAAGAAATAAAATTGCCTTTGAGGAAATTTACGATTTGACAGCTATTAGGGTACTAGTGGATACAATTGCTGAATGTTACGCTGTTTTGGGAAAGGTTCACTCAATCTGGAGACCTATACCTAATAGGATTAAGGATTATATAGGTCAACCGAAACCAAATGGATATAGGTCCTTACACACAACTGTATTTGGCGATGATTCAAGACCTTTTGAGGTACAAATCAGAACAAGGCAGATGCATAGAGAATGCGAATTCGGTGTAGCTGCTCATTGGAGATATAAGGAAAATAAAAATACCAAATCAGACTTTGATGATGCAATGAGCTTTTTAAGGCAAATTGTAGAATGGCAAAAAGAAGGTGGCAGAGAGCAAAATAACCAAGAATTTATGGAAACTTTGAAAAACGACTTCTTCTCAAGAGAAATTTATGTTTATTCTCCTGCAGGTGAAGTTTATTCATTGCCAATAGAGTCTTGTACAATAGATTTTGCCTATAAAATCCATACCGAAGTTGGTAATTCTTGCGTAGGGGCCAAAGTCAATGGCAGGATGGTGCCCCTAACCCATAAGCTAAAAACAGGAGACCTTGTTGAAATAATCACAAGCAAAAATTCTCAAGGGCCAAGCAGGGATTGGCTTAATATTGTACAATCAAACCAAGCCAAATCAAAAATAAAACAATACTTTAAAAGGTATGATAAAGAAGAAAATATTGAAATAGGAAAAAGTTCTGTAATAAAGGAGCTTAAAAAATATAAGCAACATTACAAAAGCCTCTTAAAGCCAGAATGGCTAGACGAGATATCTACAGACTTAGGGTTCCCATCAGAGGATGAAATGTATGCATCTGTAGGCTATGGAAGGACAACACCAGAGCAAATAAGCCAAAAACTTATTAGAAGAGAAAAAGAGCTTGAAAACCAAGAAAAAATAGATAAGTCTTTTGAAATTAACAATAGGGAGATTAAAACTCAGGTTACAAACGAGATTAGAGTTTCTGATTTAACGGAAGATGTTGAGGTTAAATTTGCAAAATGTTGTACACCAGTTCCAGGGGACCCATTAGTCGGCTTTATAACCAAGGGTAATGGTATATCAGTCCACGTAAAGACTTGCCCAAATATAATAAATTCTAAGTCACCAGAAAGACTCATAGATGTTTATTGGCAAAATCTAACCACTGACAAATTCCCTGTTAAGATTCAAATAATTTCTCTAAATAGTCCATCAACTTTATTTGAGGTATCAAAGATAATTTCGACATTTGATGTCAATATTCTAAGCATAAATGCGAGAACAGATTCTGATGAAGGAATAATGGATCTTATAATTGAGGTTAAAAGCACGCAAGAATTAGAAGATGTAATAAAAAAATTAAAGACGATAAAAACAGTATCGGATGTATTTAGGGTGAAAAATTAATGAGAGCAATTATACAAAAAGTTACACAAGCTAGTGTTGTAGTGGATGAGGAAAAGATATCTGAGATAAACGATGGTTACTTAATTTTATTAGCTGTTAAAGAAACAGATACAGATGAAGACCTTGCCTATATACAAAGAAAAATAAGCAATTTAAGAATATTTGAAGATGAAGAATGTAAGCTTAACCTAAGTCTCAAGGATAAGGGAGGAGAAATTTTATTAGTTAGCCAATTTACTTTATATGGAGATGTAAGAAAAGGCAATAGGCCATCCTTTACCCAATCAGCAAATTTAGAAAAAGCAAATGATTATTATTTAAAATTAAGGGATAATTTAATTGGAGAGGGATTTAAGGTAGAAACTGGCAAATTTCAAGCCCATATGCAAGTATCTCTTATAAATGATGGTCCAGTAACCATAATATTAGATAGTGAGAGGATTTTTTGATGAAAGTTAAAAGATTTACCCTAGGGCCAGTTATGACAAATATGTATGTGGTTTCAGTAGATGGTAAGGGCTTTCTAGTAGATTGTGCTTATCCATCTCCTGCCGTAGATAAGTATATCGAGGATAATAATATTAAGATTGAATTTATCCTTCAAACCCATACTCACTTTGACCACGTAACAGGACTTAAGTATTATAAAGATAAGTATGGTGTTCCAGTGTATGCTAGCGAAGATGCAAAAGATATAGCTGAAGATAAAAATTATAACCTAGGACATCATTTAGGGAATCTAGAAGTTCCAATTGATATTTATCTAAAAGATAATGATGTATTTATTAAATATAATATTAGAGCAGTTAAAACTCCGGGCCATACGATTGACTCAATGTGTTTTGTAATAGATAAGGCAATATTTACAGGCGATACACTTTTTAGGTTGTCAATAGGAAGGACAGATTTTCCTGGCGGTTCAATGGTAGAAATAATAGATTCTATCAAAAATAAACTTGCAAGCTTTGATAGGGATTATATAATTTATCCTGGACATAACGAAGAAAGCCTTTTGGGCTTTGAACTAGATAACAATCCATTTTTAAATTAATGGGAGGAAATATGGAATTTAAAAGAACAAATATGTGTGGAAGCCTAAGAATTGAAGACTTAGGTAAAGAAGTAGTTTTGATGGGCTGGGTTGGCAAAAAACGTAACCTTGGATCTCTTGTATTTATAGATTTAAGAGATAAGACTGGTATTAGCCAAATTGTGGTCAGAGAAGAAGATGCTGATAACTATCAGATAGCAAAAAGCTTAGCTCAAGAATATGTAATAGAAGTTAAGGGAAAGGTTTTTGAAAGAGAAAGCAAAAACTCTGAGATTCCAACAGGTGATATTGAAATAATCGCTGATAAGATCAATATCCTTGATAAGGCTAAGACACCACCAATTTATATCAAGGATGATGATGATGTTAGCGAAAATTTAAGGTTAAAATATAGATATCTTGATATGAGAAAACAATCTGTTCAAAGAAATCTAAAGCTTAGATCTGATATTGTTAGAACAATGAGAGAATATATGTATGACAATGATTTTACAGAAGTTGAAACTCCTTTTCTAACAAAACCAACCCCAGAAGGCGCTAGGGACTATCTTGTACCATCAAGAATAAACTCAGGTAAATTTTATGCTCTTCCACAATCACCACAGTTACTAAAACAAATTTTGATGATTGGATCTCTAGATAGGTATTTCCAAGTTGTAAAATGTTTTAGGGACGAGGACTTAAGGGCGAATAGGCAACCAGAATTTACTCAGCTTGACCTTGAAATGAGTTTTTCAAACCAAGATGATGTAATAGCAATGAATGAGGGTTTACTAAAGACTTTATTCGATAAGTACACAGACTATGACTTAAAACTACCAATAGCAAGGATGGATTATAGTGAAGCAATTGAGTCATACGGTTCAGACAAGCCAGATTTAAGGTATGGTTATAAAATTCAAAATGTATCTGATATATTTGTAGATAGTGACTTTAAAGTATTTTCAGACAATACATCAGACGGTAGATCTGTAAGGGCCATAAATTTTACAGGTTTAGAAGATAAATATTCAAGAAAACAGCTTGATAAATTAACAGATTTTGTAAAAGATTATGGACTTAAAGGTCTATCTTATGTTAAATTTAACTCAGATATGCAATCATCAATCAAAAAGTTCTTAACTGATGATATTATAGAAGGATTGAAAAATAAACTAGGAGCAAAAGAAGGCGATTTAATATTCCTAGCAGCCGATAAGGATAAAACAGTTCTAGAAGCCTTAGGAGCTCTAAGAGTAAAGATTGCCAAAGATAATAACCTTTACGAAAAAGAATATGCCCTAACATGGGTAGTAAACTTCCCAATGTTTGAATATAGTGAAGAAGAAGATAGGTATGTTGCACAGCACCATCCTTTCACTATGATGAACGAAGAGGACATAGACTTACTTGAAACTCAACCAGAAAAGGTAAGAACCCAAGCGTACGACATAGTTATAAATGGTGATGAGATGGGTGGAGGCTCAGTAAGGATTAATAATTCAGACCTACAAGAAAGAGTCTTTAAAGCTTTAAAACTAAGTAAGGAAGATATAGAAAATAAATTTGGTTTCTTTATTGAAGCCCTACAATATGGTACACCACCACATGCAGGACTAGCTTATGGTCTTGATAGGTTATTAATGCTATTTGCAAAAACTGATAATATCAAAGACATAATTGCATTCCCTAAGACACAATCAGCAACTTGTCCTTTAACAGAAGCACCATCAATCGTTGATGATAAGGCTTTAAATGAGTTAAATATTAAATTGAGGTGATAAGAAATGTCAATGACTAAAGAAGGTTTAGTTCTTGAAAATAATAATGGAAATCTTAAAATTCAAGTTGATAGGAATAGCGCGTGCGGCTCTTGTGCAGCAAATGGCTCTTGTGCAGAAAGAAAATCAACTATAATTGAAATGTTTTCAGCGGATGATATAAAAAAAGGAGATACAGTACTATTAGAAAGTGATGCGAATGAAATCAATAAACTTTCTGCTATTGTATATATATTTCCAGTAATAATGGTGATGATTGGAGCTATAGGCCCATCATTACTATTTAAAAATTCTAACTTGGATTTAAATCTTATTTCTTTATTAAGCGTATTAGTATTTTTAGCTATTTCAATCTTAATAATAAGAGGGATAGATAAGAATTTTAAAAAAGAACAATTAATGAAGATAAGAAAATTATGATAAGCGATATTGAATATTCAATATCAAACAATGGAGTGATAAAATGGCCTTACCAATAGTAACCCTAGTAGGTAGAACAAATGTAGGTAAATCTACGCTTTTCAATAGACTAGTTGGCAAAAGAAAATCAATTACTGAAGATATATCAGGAGTTACAAGAGATAGGATTGTCGATAAAGTAGAATGGCAAAATAATGAATTTCAGCTTGTTGATACTGGCGGTATAGATATATCAAGTAAAGAGATGATGAATGTCGAAATCAGAGGGCAAGTAGAAAAAGCTCTTCTTGAGACAAATTTAATACTATTTGTAGTCGATGGTAAAGAAGGAGTCAATCCTCATGATGTCGATATTGCAAATGAAATAAGAAAATATAATAAGCCAGTTATAATCGTAGCAAATAAAGTCGATAACATGATAATGCCAGATGATATTTATGATTTTTATCAATTTGGATTTGATGATTTGAAAATTATATCAGCAGAACAAGCAAAGGGACTAGGAGACCTATTAGATGCAGTTACGTCTTATATTGACTTTTCTCAGTTTGATTCACCAGAAGACGAGACAAGAATTGCCATAATAGGTAAACCAAATGCTGGTAAAAGTTCTCTTGTCAATCTGCTTTTGAATGAAGATAGGATGATAGTAACAAACATCGCTGGTACAACTAGAGATGCTGTAGATTCTTATTGGCAATACAATGACAAAAACTACGTCTTAATTGATACTGCTGGCTTAAGGAGAAAGGCAAAAGTTAAAGAAAACATAGAATATTATGCCAATCAAAGGACTTTTGATGCTGTAGATAGTGCAGAAATTTGCTTGTTTTTGATAGATGCTACAGTAGGAGTTACAGAGCAGGATGCAAAGATAGCCGGTTATGCTCACAACAATAAAAAAGCAATAATAATTGCAGTAAACAAGTGGGATTTGGTTGAAAAAGAGACTAATACAATGGCTGATATGGAAAAAAAGATCCGAGAGACTCTATCTTTTGCAATGTATGCACCAATTGTCTTTATGTCAGTTAAGGATAATAAAAGAATAGATACCCTATTAGATATGATAGAAGCTGTAGATAATAACTATAGAATGAGAATTAAGACTGGTGTTTTAAATACAATCTTACAAGATGCAATGCTATTAAATCCACCTCCACAAGATAAGGGGAAGAGACTCAAGATTTACTACATGAGCCAGGTAGGAACTATGCCACCAAAATTCTTGTTGTCAATAAATGATAGAGATTTAATTCACTTCTCCTATACTAGATATCTAGAAAATCAAATCAGACAAAATTATGCATTGACTGGTGTACCTTTTAGTTTTGTATTCAAAGAACATAAGGCAAAATCATGAAATATATATTAGTAATTCTGCTATCCTACCTAATAGGATCAATACCAGCTGGTTATGTGATTGGAAAAATATTTTTTAAACAAGATATAAGGAAAATGGGTTCTGGCAATGTAGGAAGTACAAATGCCTTGAGAAATTTCGGGAAATTAGCAGGTTTAGGAACATTTCTATTTGATTTTTCAAAGGCTATTGTTGCTTGCATAATTGGTAAAAAATTTGCTGGGGAAGAAGGAATTTATCTAGCGATGTTTTTTGTCGTCATTGGGCATATGTATAGCTTTGTCCTTAATTTTAAGGCAGGAAAAGGGATAGCAACAATTTTTGGAGCTTTAGTATATATCAATCCTGTATTTGCCCTAACTCTATTTACTGTTTTTTTAGTGGTGATGTTTGCAAGTAGAATAGTATCTCTTGCTTCTATGAGTGCTGCTCTTGTAGCTATTGTATATGGTATATATAAGTTTGGAATTAATAGCTTTACTATATGTTTATCTATTTTGGCATTGATGATAATTTATAAACATAAGGATAATTTTAAAAGACTTATCAAGGGTGAAGAGAAAAAAATATTTTAGGTGATTAAATGACAATATCAATTTTAGGAGCTGGTTCTTGGTCGACAGCTATAGCAAATATTCTAGCAGAAAAAGATGATGTTTTGATATATGCTAGAGATCAAAGATTGGCAGATTCCATAAATTCAAACCATATAAACTGTAAATATTTTCCAGATATAAAGATTAATGAAAAGATAAGAGCTACTTCTGATTTAAAAGAGATTTATGAAAATAAATATATAATCAATGGTATACCAACCCAAAATATAAGGTCAGTCTTGGAAAAATCTAGAGATTATCTATGCAGCAATCATGTTATTATCAACTTATCAAAAGGTCTGGAGCTAAACACTCATAAGAGAATATCAGAAATTTTTAATGATTTTAATAAGGATATTAAATTTGCAGTATTAAGTGGCCCATCACATGCTGAAGAAGTTATTTTTAAGATGCCAACAACAATAGTTTGCGCTTGTGAAGATGAAAGTTTAGCAAAAGAATTACAACAGCTATTTGTTAGAGACTATTTTAGAGTCTACTCATCACAAGATGTAGTAGGTGTTGAATTAGGTGGTGCTATTAAAAATATACTCGCTTTTGGAATAGGTCTGTCAAGTGGATTAGGATATGGTGATAATGCGAAGGCAGCCCTCATCACAAGGGGGATTCACGAAATGAATAGATTTGCGAAAGCATTTGGTGCAAACCCTAAAACTATAAATGGTTTAGCAGGAGTTGGCGACTTGATAGTGACAGCTACTAGTAGACATTCTAGAAATAATAGGGCTGGTATTTTAGTAGGTCAAGGTCTAGGCATAGAAGAACTTGAAAAAGAAATCCATATGGTTGTTGAAGGTATACCTACAACAAAGGCAGTTTATGAATTAGCTAAGGAAAAAAATGTTGAGCTTCCAATAACAAATGAGATATATGATGTTCTTTTTAAAGGTAAAGATTGTGACCAATCGGTTAAAGATTTAATGAATAGAGAAATTAAGAGCGAATATTAATTTTTACATATATTAAAATTAGGATATAATAAATGTAAGAATGAAAAAGAAAAAGGGTGGTTTATATGTTAGATAGGTTTAAAGAATTCATTGGAATTGATGATAATTACGATGATTATGATGATGAGCAAATGTATTATGATGACGAAGATACTAAAGAGGAAAAAAGTGAGCGTAAAACTTATAGTAATCTATTAGATGAAGATAAGACTTCATCATATTCATCAAACACATTTTCATCAGTCTCTTATGGTAAAAATGATACTAATACTTATAAAAGCTCATATACAAATAGTAAGGATGATAATGTAGTTAACATGAACAGCAATAATTTTTCTAGGAGTAATAACTTGAGAATATCAATTCAAGAACCATTAGATTATGATAATGATGGTCCAGTAGTAATAGAAGAAATCCTAAAAAATAGAGTAGTAGTTCTTAATTTAGAAATGGTTGACAATGACCTCAGAATGAGGATATTTGACTTTGTTAGTGGAGCAGTATATGCTCTCAAAGGTAATATGAAGAAAGTTACAAAAGGAATATTTGTAATTACCCCTAATGGTGTTGAGATAGATTCTTTTGTAGCAGATCAAATATCAGAAGGCAATTATAACCAATTATAGATCGATTAATTTCGATCTTTTATTTTTATGGCTTTAATATATAATCTCGACCATATTTTAGATAAACAGACAAAAACAAATATAAGGAAAGCCTTGGCTTTTTTAGAAAAAGCTTATTATAGAAAAGTCGAAACAACAAGCTTTTTCTTAGATCCCTATGAACAAAAAGTGATAAGTGATATTGCTACTAAAAATAATATCGATATTGCCTTTATTGGTGGTAACCCTGATTCTGAAAGAAAGATATTTGTTGCAAACTACTACTATCTACCTCTATATGAGCCTAATTATCTAAGTGTATTAGAATTTGATTCATGCGAAATAAGCCATCCTGATGTACTTGGAGCTTTATTAAGTTTAGGTGTGGATAGAAATCAGATAGGTGATATTTCTATACTAGGTGGCAGGGTAGAATTTGTTATCGATAAGGGCATAGCTTCTTTTGTAGAATTCAATTTAACAAAAATTAAAAATGAAACAATAAAATTAAAAGAAAAAGAGGATGCTCAAATTTCTTTAATTCCTTTAGAGTATGAGTATCACAAAGGCTTTATCTCAAGCATAAGGCTTGATAATCTCGTGGCAGAATTTATTTCTACCTCAAGAGCTAAGGCTAAAGAACTAGTTGCCAACAGGATGGTTAAGGTTGATTTTCAGACTATAGATAATCCATCATATAGAGTAAATGAATCTTCCCTGATTTCTATTAGAAAAAATGGAAGATTTATATATGATTCCATAAGCGGTTTAAGTAAAAAAGGAAACTACCACATAGAATATAGGAGAATTAAATGATATATATATTTATAATAATAGCTGGTCTAATTTTAGATAGACTTAGCAAAATTTACGCAATTAATAATTTTATAGCTAACCCAATCGAAGGTCCAATAATAAATCTCACTTATTTAGAAAATAGGGGAGCAGCTTTTGGGATTTTACAAGATAGGAGGATATTTTTCCTGCTTATTACGGTAGGAATAGTTTGTTATTTAATATATTATTTTATTAAAAATTATAAAAATAATCCTCTCATATTAAATGTAGCCCTATCATTTATTATATCAGGAGCTTTGGGTAATTTTTATGATAGGGCCTTTAATGGATATGTTGTAGATTTTATAGAGATCTCTTTTGTAAATTTCCCAATATTTAATATTGCAGATATCTTTGTCACAATAGGTTGTGCCTTATCAATAATATATATACTTTTTATTCATGAAGAAAATTAAAAACATTATAGGAAATGATTGGGATGAAATATTAGAAGCTGAATTTGCTAAGTCCTATTTTAAAGAAATAACTGATTTTTTAGAAGAGTCTTATAAAGAAAACACTATATTTCCTCCAAAAGATGAAATCTTTAATGCTCTTAGACTATCCTCTTATGAAGATACTAAGGTTCTTATTTTGGGCCAAGATCCTTACTATAATTTTGGCCAGGCAAATGGATTAGCTTTTTCAGTTAATGCAGGTGTAAAGATACCGCCTTCACTTAAAAATATTTATAAGGAATTAAAATCAGATTTAGGCATTCCAATCGCTGATACTGGTTCACTAGTTTCTTGGGCTAAACAAGGAGTGCTTTTACTTAATACAAGTCTAACAGTTGTGGAAAAGAAACCTAATTCTCATAAAAATATTGGTTGGCAAATTTTTACAGATGAAATTATTAAGATACTAAATAAGAAAGAAAGTCCATGTGTTTTCATTCTTTGGGGAAATAACGCCATAGCTAAAGAAAAATTCATAACGAATCCTAAACACTTAATTATAAAATCATCACATCCTTCGCCTTTATCAGCAAGGAGAGGATTTTTTGGATCAAAAGTTTTTTCAAGAACAAATCAATTTCTAAAAAAGAATAATGAAAAAGAGATTGATTGGAAAATAGAGACTCCAGATAGTTTATAGGCTATCGAGAGTCTCTATTATTTTTTTCGCTAAAGCTAAGAGATTTTTATAATTATATAAAAAATCTTGTCTGATAATTAAGAGATTTTCGTTAATTTCAGTATTTGAATTATTTGTAATATTTAAAGTATTAATTGCAACATGACCATTTGACCCATCTGGGAAATTTCCGTATAGGACGAATAGGTTGAGTCTTATCAAATTATCTTTTATTACTATTTGATAGTTGTCTTTAACCAAATATGTTTCATTCAGATTTTTATCTGATATAAATTCTATATTTGCTATGTCTTTATTAATATTAGCATTAGAGATGTAAATATTACCAAACTTTGTAGCAATTCCTAATTTTTCTTTAAGTATTTCTTTTATATCGGCAAGCTCGGCCGTAGCTATTAAATCATTCTCATTGTGCTTTAATATAGGATAAGGCTTATCTCTTTTTTTAAGGTCATCTTTTAGTTTAGAAATTACCTTGTATCTACTTGGATCATTTCTATTAATACCGATTAGTTTTTCTATATCGATAAGCTTCATAGAATCAAAATAGATAAATTTTGAACTTCTTTTAATTATCCTATAAATGTCGAAACTATCATCTACTATTATTGGAAATTTCTCATGAGCTAATAAACGTGAATTTAAAAATTCGAAGTCAAATATTTCCCCATTAAAGCTAATAACTCTTTTATCTTTAATTTCTCGTAAATATATGTTAAGTAATCTTTCTTCCTCACTATCATCTTCTGCAAAATATTGAAAGATATATGTTTTATTATTTATAAGTTTCACAAGACCAAGCAAAACAAGCTTATCCCTTTTAAAATCTAAGCCAGTAGTTTCAATATCCAAAACAAGGTCGTGACTTGTTATTTTATTTGATTTTAAATATTTTTTAATTGTAATCATAACATTATTATACTATAGATTTGTAATCTAACTTACTTCTAATATAATAGAAATATTAAGGAGTATGTATGATCTATTTAGATAATGCTGCGACTACAAAGATGTATGATGAGGCAATAAAAGCGTATGTAAAAGCTCAAGAAGAGACCTTTGCAAATCCAAGTGCCCTCCATTCATTTGGTATGGAAGCAGAAAATTTAATAAAAAAAAGTAGGAAATATATAGCTAGTGTTATCTCGTCTGCCGAGAGTGAAGTATTTTTTACAAAATCAGCTAGTGAATCAAATAATATAGCCATCAAATCTTTTGATGGGGTGGCGTTAACAAGTAAAATAGAGCACTCTTCAGTGTACGAAGCTTTTAAAAAATCTGATTTTGATAAAGTCATTTACCTAGATAACGATAAATATGGTTTTATTGACCTTAATGATTTAAAAAAACAATTAAACAATGATATCAGTTTTGTATCAATAATATATGTAAATAATGAAATAGGTTGTATTCAAGATATTAGAAAAATTTCTAAAATTATAAAATCTTATAACAAAAATATTATTTTACATGTTGACGCAACGCAAGCTCTAGGGAAGATAAACTGTGATGTTAAGTCACTAGGTGTTGATATGATGAGTTTCTCCGCCCATAAATTTCACGGTCCGAAACAAATGGGTGGACTTTATATAAAGAAGGATATAACCGCAAAGGTTAAACCTATTTTGGATGGAGGCTATCAAGAAATAATATCATCTGGAACAAGCGATGCCCCATCAATATATGCTATGGCGATTGCCCTAAGAAAACAAATTGAAGCTAATGAGTATGAATATATTAAAGAAATTAACTTATATTTTAGATCTTTAATAAAAGATAGTATTGATGATTACTATATAATTTCTCCAGAAGAAAATTGTTCTGCATATATTCTAGATGTTGCTTTTGCAAATATTAAGGCTGAGGTTTTACTCCATATGCTGGAAGAAGAGGAAATTTATGTATCAAGCGGCTCTGCCTGCTCAAAGGGTGATGATAGCAGGATTTTATCTGCTATAGATTTAGATGAAAAATATATGGATGGGGCAATTAGATTTTCTTTCAGTGGAGAAATAAGCAAAGAAGACCTTGATTTTACAATAGATATTCTAAAAAGAAGTATTGAACTAATAAGGATGGTAATATAATGGAATGGATGATTGCGGTTAGCTTTGGCGAAATATTTTTAAAGGGTAAAAATAGAAATATTTTCTACAAACAAGCAATTAATAATATAAAAAGAAATATAAGAGAAATCAAACACGGAAAGATTTATACAGAATCTTCAAAACTCTATATTGAAGCTGATAGGCAAGATTTCGACAAATTAAAGGAAAATATCTTAAAGGTATTTGGGATTTCTTATCTTGCCTATGTTTTAAAAACAAATAAAGATCTTGATTCTATATATGAAGCAACAAAAGAGGTTGTTGATAACTCATATGCTGACAATAAATACACTTTTAAGGTAGAAAGTAGAAGAACTGATAAAACTTTTAAGCTAAAAAGTCCTGAATTAAGTGCGAAAATAGGTGGATTTATGCTAAGGGATTTCCCAAACTTAAGGGTGGATGTTCATAATCCTGATTTTAAGCTTTATATAGATGTAAAAGAAAATGTTTATGTATATGCCGATAGGTTTGAGGGCTTAGGAGGCCTTCCAATTGGTTCTTCAGGAAAGGGTCTATTGCTCTTATCCGGTGGAATTGATTCACCAGTGGCTGGGTTTATGGTAGCAAAAAGAGGAATGAAGATTGACTGCTTACATTTCCATTCATATCCTTTTACTTCAAAAAGAGCCTTGCAAAAAGCGATTGACCTAGGAGAAATTTTATCTGCATATACAGGCAAAATGACAATATATTCGATAAATTTAGCTGATATTTATAAGGCAATAAATCAAAACTGTGATAGGAGGGAAACGACCATCTTATCCAGGAGGTTTATGATGAGGATAGCCAATAAAATTGCTGAAAATAAGGAGTATCAAGCTTTAATTACAGGTGAAAGCTTAGGCCAAGTAGCAAGTCAGACTATAGAATCTATTTCTGTAATAAATGATTCATCAGAAAGGCCGATTTTAAGACCACTAGTTGCTATGGATAAGAAGGATATTATTGATATATCATATAAGATAGGTTCTTATGAAAAATCTATAGAACCATATGATGATTGTTGTTCAATATTTGCCCCTGATTCTCCACTCACAAAACCTAAGTTAAAATATATAAAGATGTCTGAAGAAAATCTAGATATAGAAAAGTTAGAGAATGAAGCTATTGAGAAGATGGAAATAATAGAAATATCTTGACAAAACTATTAAACAGAAGTAGTATATATGAGTAGACCGCTCAGCTAGGGCTCTGATCCCCGAATGCTGGCGAGAATTTAAGAAATAGGAGGATTTCCATGTACGCAATAATCAAAACAGGTGGAAAACAATATAAAGTATCAGAAGGTGACTTGGTAAGAGTTGAAAAACTTAATTACGAAGTTGGTGAAACTGTTGATTTTGAAGAAGTTTTATTAGTATCTAACGATGGAGATATCAAAGTTGGTAGCCCAGTTGTTGAAGGTGCAAAAGTATCTGCAACTGTTGAAGATCAAAATAAAGCTAAAAAAATCGTAGTGTTTAAATATAAACCTAAAAAACAATATAGAAAAAAACACGGTCACAGACAACCTTATACTTTAGTAAAAATTAATAGCATAAGTCTTTAATGATTAATGTTGATTTATTAATCGATAATAAGGACGAAATAGTAGGATTTGAAATCAAAGGTCATGCTGAATACGATGAATATGGCAAAGACCTTGTATGTTCAGCTGTAACCATACTTGCCTATACTTGTGTAAATAGTCTTGATAAATATGCTGATGATGTGATTTTTACAGATGATGAAGTTATGATGTCTGTAAATATTACTAGTCCAAATAGGGATACAGATGTTATATTTGATTACTTTAAGACTGGCATAGAGACACTTTTAGGTAATTATAGCAGCTATGTAAAATTAAAATATAAGGAGAAATCATGATATTAAATATTAATTTACAAAGATTTTCAAGTAAAAAGGGAGTTTCATCTTCAAAGAACGGTAGAGACTCAAGAGCTAAAAGACTTGGCGTTAAAAGAGCTGATGGTCAATTTGTAAACGCTGGAACAATCATTGTTAGACAAAGAGGAACAAAAATCCACCCAGGTAACAACGTTAAAAGAGGTGCTGATGATACTCTTTATGCATCATGTGAAGGTGTTGTAAAATTTGAAAGAAAAGGCAAAAGCAGAAAACAAGTATCTGTTTATGCACAATAATTAAGAAAAATTAAGCTTGCCTTTGGCAAGCCTTTTTTTATGAAAGGATAAATATGATAGATTTAGCAAAAGTAAGCTTAAAGGCAGGCGATGGTGGTAATGGCGCAGTAGCCTGGAGAAGGGAAAAATATGAACCAACTGGCGGACCAGCTGGTGGTGATGGAGGAAATGGTGGCTCAATAATTATAAAAGCCACAAGGAACCTCTCAACCCTTGATGAATTTAGATATAAGAAAAAATTCCATGCAGAAAATGGTGAACAAGGCGGAAAAAATAAGAAATTTGGGAAAAAGGGTGAAAATTTAATAATCCCAGTTCCAGTAGGAACCATTATAAGAGAAGAAGAATCAAATATTATAATAAAAGATTTAAACAAAGATGGTGAAGAATTTTTAATTGCCAAAGGTGGTAGAGGTGGTAGAGGTAACGTCCACTTTAAAAACTCTATTAGACAAGCTCCAAGGTTTGCTGAGTCAGGAAGAAAAGGTCAAGAAATCAATGTAATCTTTGAGTTAAAAGTACTAGCTGATGTAGGACTTGTAGGCTTACCAAATGTAGGTAAATCAACTCTTTTATCCGTAATAAGTAAAGCAAAACCAAAGATTGCTAATTATCATTTTACAACAATTGATCCTAATCTTGGGGTAGTCCAAGTTGATAGTGAGAGAAGTTTTATAGTTGCAGATATTGCTGGTCTAATCGAAGGTGCAAATGAAGGACAAGGTCTAGGTCATGATTTTTTAAAGCATGTAGAAAGATGCAGGATACTAATTCATGTTGTAGATATAGCAGGACTTGAAGGAAGAAATCCAATTGATGATTTTAAGCTAATTAATAAAGAATTAGAACTTTATAATGACGATTTAGCTAAAAAACCAATGATAATCGCCCTTAATAAATCAGAATTAGATTCTAATAATAATGCCGAAGAGTTTATAAAAGAATTTGGAAATTCTTATAAAATTTTCAAAATATCAGCTGCTACCACTCAAGGTATAAAAGATATGATTGATTATGTAGCTTTTGATCTAGATAAGAGAAAAGAAGAAGAGTTTGCTCTTATGGAAGAAGTAGACGAAAACTTCTTAGATGAATTTTATAATAAAGAAATTGAATACGATCTTAACTTTACAAAAGAAGATGATATTTATATAGTTTATGGTAAAAGAATTGATAATCTAATAAAAAAAATAGATATAGATGATTATGATTCAAGAATGTACTTTGAATCAACTTTAAGAGAGATGGAAGTATTTGATAAACTAAAAGAAATGGGAATAAAAGATGGAGACAGTGTTGCAGTAGGCGATATTGTTTTTGAGTACTATGAATAGGAGGAAAAATGTTAACAGGAAAGCAAAGAGCTATGCTTAAGCAAGAAGCTCATGATTTTAAACCAGTGATAAATATAGGTAAATTTTCAGTGACAGATCAATTACTAGAAGCAATTGATGAAGCTTTAGAAGCTAGAGAACTAATAAAAATTAAAATATTAAATAATAATCTAGATGATGCTGATGAAATTATTGATACTATAATTAACAAATTAAATTGTGAGTTTATTTCACATATAGGATCAATAATTACAATTTACAGAAAAAACGAATCAAATTCTTATAACTTATAATGAGGATAGGACTTTATGGAGGAACATTTGACCCAATACATTTAGGTCATCTAATAGTGATGGAAAATGTGATTAATTATATGAATCTTGATAGAATTATCATATTACCGTCATCTAATCCTCCTCATAAAAAAGATAAGAAGATTACAGAAGTCAATACTAGAGTTGAAATGGTAAGCGAGGCTATTAAAGACAATGATAAGATAATCTTATCTACCTTTGAATCTACTGATCAGGTAATCAGGTACACCCACGATACAATAAAATATTTTACAGATTCTCTAAAGGAACATGAAATATTTTATATAATGGGTGAGGACTCATTTATGACTATAGATACTTGGAAGAATTATAAATATATATTAGACTCAAATATAATTGTTTTTTCCAGGGAGGGTATAGATCCTCATAGCAAACTTGTTGACAAAGTAAAAAACATTAGGAAAGATAATCCGAATATATTCCTAGTAAATAGTTTAAGTATCAATATATCCTCAACTCTAATAAGGTCTTTAGTAAAGGATGAGAAAAGTATTAAATATCTTGTAAAAGATGAAGTTGACTACATTATAAAACAGAGGAATTTGTATGCATAATCTTGATCATATTAAAGAAAAAATATTAGAAGATATAGGCGAAAAAAGATACAACCACAGTCTAAGAGTAGCTAAAACAGCAAGTAATTTAGCAAGGGTCTTTGGAGTAGATGAAAACAAAGCTTATCTTGCAGGAATCCTACATGATTGTGCAAAATACAATGAAAAGAGAATTATAAATAAGCTAGGAATTGATATTAAAAAGTATCCAGTTAGTTCAGAAAATGACCCAGTTCTTCATTCGTTTTTAGGAGCAGAATTAGCAAAAAAAGTGTATAATATTAACGATGAGGATATATTATCAGCAATAAGTTTTCATACTACTGGCAAAAAAAATATGACCAAATTAGAGAAAATAGTATTTATTGCTGATGCTATAGAACCTAATAGGGATTTTAAAGGAATTGAAGATATTAGAAGAAAATCGGTTGTTGATTTAAACGACACTATGCTTATGCTGCTTGACAGCAGTATAAAGTTTTTAATATCAAAAAAATCAATTATAAATCCACTAAGTATTGAAGCAAGAAATTACTTAATAGAGGAGAAAAATGCAAAAACTAGACATAATAGTTAAAACACTTGAAGACAAATTAGCCGATGATATAAATGTAATAAAATTAGAGGACTCTTCTGTAGCTGATTATTTTGTTGTAGCCACAGGTAACTCTGTAAATCAAACTAGAGCCTTAGCTGATTATATAGAAGAATCTTTGGCAAAAGAAGGCTATGATGTCTTATCGAACGAAGGATTAAGAGAAGGTGAATGGATTTTAATAGATGTAAGTGATGTTATTGTCCATATATTCACTCATAAACAAAGAGAGTTCTATGATATAGATAATCTATGGGAGAATTAACCCCATAGATTATTAGGAGTAAGTATGCCTAAAGATAGAAAAGACAAATTTATATTTGCAGCTATCATAGCTTTAGCCTTTTTAGTAGCCAATGTTTTTTCAGATAATAGTATAATTGATAAATTTACTAAAAAGGAAGAAAGCATAATTGTAAAAGAACCTGACCAGAAAAATAAAAATCAAAAAGAAAATGAAAAAGATGTAGACTCAGATTTAGAAAATCTTGATAAAAAAGTATACATATCTGGAGAAGTATTACATTCTGGTGTTTATGCTATAGAAGATGGTGATAGATTAGATGATTTAGTAAAAAAGGCAGGTGGGCTAACAGAAAGGGCAGATATAAATGCGATAAATCTAGCCTTAAGGTTAGAAGATCAGATGAAAATATACATACCTAATATTGATGAGAATCAAAACATAAATGCTGATAACCCACAAACATTAGGGCAAAGTCAATCTATTTCCAATCAAAGCTTACAGGCTAAAATTAATATAAATATAGCTAGTAAAGAAGAACTTATGACCCTACCTAACATAGGTGAAAAAAGGGCGGATGCTATTATAGAATATAGGAAGCAGAAGCGATTTGAGAAGATTGAAGAGATAAAAAATGTTAGTGGCATAGGTGATAAATATTTTGAGGCAATGAAAGATTTGATAACAGTATAGGGGTATATATGAAATTATCAACAAGAGGCAGGTATGGGCTTAGAGCAATATGCTATATAGCAGAAAATGAAAATAAGGGCTATATACCTGTTTCTGAAATTAGTGAGAATTTAAACTTATCAGAAAATTATTTAGAACAATTAGTAAGAATGCTAAGAAAAGATGACTTGATAAAATCAAGCCGTGGTCCAAAGGGCGGATACAAGATAAGTAAGCCACTTAAAGAAATTTCCATTGGTCAAATTCTAAGGAGCTTAGAGGGTGACTTAACAATGAGTGAATGCGTAAGTGGAAAAGTTGAGTGCGCTGAAAAATGTGATGCATATGATGTATTTACAAAATTAGACAGTCTAATAAATGAGGCTGTAGATTCCATAACTTTGGATAATATTGTCAAACATGAAATTTAAGGAGAACAGATGAAAAACTTAGGAATGAATGAGCTTAGAAAAAGCTACTTAGAATTTTTTGCAAATGAAAAAAAACATACACTTTTAAAATCATTTCCATTAACACCAATTGATGATGATACTCTTTTATTAATAAATGCTGGTATGGCACCTCTAAAGAAATACTTTACAGGTGAAAAAAAGATGAAGAATAACAGAGCCACTTCATCTCAAAGATGTGTTCGTACTGGTGACATAGAGAGAGTAGGAAAAACTGAGCGTCACGGTACATTTTTTGAGATGCTAGGTAACTTCTCTTTTGGTGATTATTTTAAGAGAGAAGCAATTAGCTGGGCTTATGAATTTCTAACTGATAGATTAGGTATAGACAAAAATGATTTATGGGTAACTGTATATAAAGACGATGATGAAGCCTATAATATTTGGCATGATGAAATAAAAATGCCAGCTGAAAGAATTCTTAGACAAGGCAAAGAGGATAACTTCTGGGAATTAGAAGTAGGACCTTGTGGACCATGCTCAGAAATCTTTGTTGATAGGGGAGTTGAAAGAGCTATTGATGAAAATGACAACATGCCTGGCAACGATGATTCAGATAGATTTATGGAAGTATGGAATCTTGTATTTACACAATTTAATAAAGATAACCAAGGCAATTATACAAATTTAGCACATCCAAATATCGATACAGGCATGGGTCTAGAAAGAATTGCAATGGTTCTTCAAGGAAAAGATAATATTTTTGAAATTGATGTAATGACAGAGATAATATCTGAAATTGAGAAATTATCTAACAAAAAATATAAAGAAAATAAAAAAGACGATGTATCAATCAGAGTTATAGCAGATCATGCTAAGGCAATGACATTTTTAGTTTCAGATGGGGTTATTCCATCAAATGAAAAACGTGGATATGTTCTAAGAAGACTTATAAGAAGAGCTTACAGACATGGTAAATTATTAGGTATTGAAGGCTCATTCTTAAATAAAATTGTTGACAAGGTAGTAGAAACATATAAGGCTGAATATGATGAATTAGTAGATAATCAAGATAATATTCATAAAGTTATAAGTGATGAAGAAAATAGATTCCAAAAAACAATAAACCAAGGATTGGATATACTTAATGATCTTATAGCTACAACAAAAGCAAACGGACAAAAGGTATTAGATGGGTCAGATGCTTTCAAATTATATGATACTTATGGATTCCCACTTGATCTTACAAAGGAAATACTTGAGGAAGAAAATCTTGAAGTAGATGAAAAGAAATTTGAAGAAGAGATGGAAAAGCAAAGAAATCTTGCAAGAAATGCTCGTAAGGTTGACAAGGGTTCAAACCATGATAATCTAATTACAGATCATATTGAAAAGACAGAATTTGTTGGTTATGATGAATTTGACGTCAATGCTAAAATAATAGCAATATTTGTAGATAATGAAGAAAAAGAATCGATAAAAAATTCTAACAAAGGTATAGTAATAAGTAATAAAACTTCGTTTTATCCAGAAGGTGGCGGACAAGTAGCTGATACCGGATATATATTAACAGATAATGGTAAGGCAAAAGTCATAGATGTACAAAAGAAAAATGATATAATTTTCCACTATGTTGAAATTGTAGAGGGTGAGCTTGTTGTTAATGACGATGCAGAATTCAAAATTAATTTGGAAAGAAGATATGATATTCAAAGAAATCACTCTGCAACACACTTACTTGATCAGGCATTAATCGATGTTTTAGGAAAGGATATAAAACAAGCGGGTTCTTTAGTTGATCAAAATAAACTTAGATTTGATTTTTCACATAATAAAGCATTAAGCAATGAGGAAATTTTACAAATAGAAAAAATAGTTAACGAAAAAATTAGAGCTGAACTTCCTGTTAAGAAGGAATACATGGATTATAAAAAATCAGAAGAAATCGGTGCTATTGGACTATTTGAAGATAAGTATAAAGAAACCGTAAGAGTTGTATCTATGGGTGATTATTCTAAAGAGCTATGTGGTGGTTGTCATGTTAATAATACATCTGAAGTCTTAATCTTTAAGATAGAATCTGAATCATCTGCAGCAGCTGGTGTTAGAAGAATCGAAGCTATCACAGGAAGAGCTGTTTATGATTTAATATTAGCTCAAGAAAATAAATTAAAGAGTATTGCTGATAGCTTAGATACTAAGGTTAATAATATTGAATCTAAAATAAAATCTATTAAAAATGCTCTGGATAACAAAGATGATGAGATTAAGAGATTAAAATCTCAATCAAATAAAGATTTATTTGGAGAGTTAAAAGAAAAAATCGAAGAAGTAAATGGCATTAACCTATTAGTAGCTAAATTTGATAATGTAAGCGTAGATGAATTAAGAGATTTGGAAAATAGGATTAAAAACCAATATTCTAATTTAGTCATTGTATTTGCAACTGTTACAGATAAGATCATATTCACTGTATCAGTAGATGATAATTTAACAGACAAATATAATGCAGGTCAAATTGTAAAAGAAATGGCAAAAGTTGCCGGCGGTAATGGTGGAGGAAGGAAAAACTTCGCACAAGCTGGTGGAAATGACATATCTGCATTAGATAAAGCCTTAGACAAGGCTTGTGAATTAATCAAGGAGTAATTTTATGACTGATAATAATAAGTTTAATGAAACTATGCTCTTTAAGAGAGAAGATGTAGAGAAAAATGATATTAGAGAAATATTAACTACAGTATATAAAGCTCTTGAAGAAAAGGGTTATAAGCCAAATTCTCAAATAGTTGGATACCTATTATCTGGTGATCCTACTTATATAACAGCACACAACGGCGCTAGAAAGCTTATTAGAGCAGTTGATAGAGATAAGATATTAGAAGAATTATTGAATAATTACATCAATGACTAGAATAATGGCTTTAGATGTTGGAGATAAGACCATTGGGATTGCTCTAAGTGACCCAATGCTTATTACTAGCCAACCATTAGAAACAATAAAAAGAACAAAAGTAAAATTCGATATCGATAGGATAGAAGAGCTTGTTAACGAAAATGAAGTTTCTACGTTAATAGTAGGACTTCCTAAAAATATGAACAATACTATTGGCCCTCAGGCTATGCGAGTTATAAGCTTTGTTGATCTTATCAAGAAAAGATTAGATATAGAGATAATATATCAAGATGAAAGAATGACAACGTTAGAATCTGAGGCAGTTCTTATTGATATGTCTGTAAGACGTGAGAATAGAAAGAAACATATTGATAAAATCGCTGCTAGCTTTATCTTACAAAGCTATTTGGATAGGAGAAATAATGGATAGCATCTTTTTACTGGATGAAAATAATAATGAAGTTGAATTTAATATAGAAGACACTTTCGGAATTGATGATAATAATTATGCAGCTTTAAAAAATCCAATAGACGATATGATATTAATTGTAGAAGTAATAAATGAAGCTGATGAAGTTATATTTAAATCCATAGAAGATCAGAATCAATTAAATGAAATAATTGAATTTTATGAAGAGATGAAAAGAGAAATTAATGAACATTGAACAAGTAAAGAAGATTTTTGAGAATAACAACCAAAAATTTACTAAACAAAGACAGCTGATATTTACTGTTTTGAAAAATTCTTCACAAAAGCATTTAACACCCGAAGAACTTTTCTCTATTGTTCATCAAGACCATAAGCAGGTTGGAATTGCAACTATTTATAGAACTTTAAATATATTTGAAGAGTTGGGTATAGTTAATAAACAAGAATTTACCGACCAAGCTTATACTTATGAATTAATAGACCCAGAAAGTGATCACCATGATCATATCATTTGTACAAAATGTGGGAAAATATTAGAAGATGAGTTTTTATCCGTGGATGAAGTAAAAAACTCATTGAAAGAAAATTATGACTTTGATTTGTCTTATTATTCTTTGAGGATTTATGGAGTATGTTCCGATTGTCAGAAAAATGAGGAGAAATAATGACAAATGAAAAGAAATTAAGAATAATCCCAATGGGGGGATTACACGAAATAGGAAAAAACTGCACAGTGGTAGAATATGGAAATGACATGATTATGATTGACTGCGGTCTAACATTCCCAGACAGCGAAATGTTAGGTGTTGACATAGTTATTCCAGACTTTACCTATGTAGAAGAAAATAAAAATAAATTACGAGGTATATTTGTAACCCATGGTCACGAAGACCATATAGGTGCAATCCCATACTTTCTTAAAAATGTTGATACAAATGTCTATTGTTCTAAGTTGACTAAAGGACTTTTAGGAAACAAATTTAAAGAGCACGGCTTAAATACAAACAAGATTAAAATGGTAAATGTAAATAATACAGTTAAGGCAGGAAGCCTAAGTGTAGAATTTATAAGAGTAAGTCACTCTATACCAGATGCTTGCGCTATAGCTGTTAAGTCACCAGTAGGAACAGTAATCTTTACAGGGGACTTCAAGATGGATTTCACTCCAATTGATAACGATCCAACAGATATACAAAGGCTTGCTGAACTTGGAAGAAAAGGTGTATTAGCCCTATTTGCTGACTCAACAAATGTTGAAAGAGAAGGATTTTCTGTAAGTGAAAAGACAGTAGGAGAAACCTTTATAAAAATATTTGGCCAAGCTAAGTCAAGAATTATAGTGGCTACCTTTGCATCAAACCTTCACAGAGTCCAACAAATCATTACAGCAGCAGAAAAATACAATAGAAAAGTTGCCCTATCAGGTAGGTCAATGTTAAATAACGTCAAGATTGCAACTGAGTTAGGTTTCCTTAAGATTAAAAAGAACACCTTAATAGATATGAAAGCAATTAAAAAATATGCTGATGATGAGCTTGTAATCCTATCTACAGGAACCCAAGGTGAACCTCTCAGTGCCCTAACAAGAATGGCAAATAAAGAACACAGACAGATTAGTTTAAACGAAACTGACACAGTTATTCTATCTTCATCACCTATTCCAGGCAATGAGATGGCAATTAATACAACAATTAACAACCTTACAAAAATTGGGTGTAAGATAATATATTCTTCTCTAGCTCAAGTCCATGCATCTGGGCACGCTTGCCAAGAAGAAATTAAACTTATGTACCAGTTAGTTACACCAAAGTATTTAATCCCTGCTCACGGTGAGATAAGAATGCTTAAAAAACATGCTGATATCGCAGTAGATATGGGCCAACCAAGGGAGAACATCTTTATAGTTGAAAATGGGGATGTAATCGAATTTAGTAAAAAATCTGCCCAAATAAAAGGTAAGGTTCAAGCAGGAAATGTACTTGTTGACGGATCAGGTATAGGTGATGTTGGAAATATTGTATTGAAAGATAGAAAGCATCTATCTGAAGATGGGCTAATGGTTGTATCCATAACCTTTGATAAACATACACAAGAATTACTGGCAGGACCTGAGATAGTATCACGTGGTTTTGTTTATGTAAAAGAAAACCAAGATATAATCGAAAATGCAAGAGATATCGTGTTAAGATCTATAGACAAATGTAAAAAAGACGATATTAAGGCCTTAAGTCAAATAAAATATCAGATTAGAGAAGACCTAAAATCATATATTTACAATGAACTAGGTAGGGATCCAATGATATTACCCGTAATATCTGGAATAGAAAATGGGAAATATTAACTATAAATACAGCTCCCAATTTATAGAAGATTTGCTTGAAGATGTAGATTTTATTGAATTAAGAAAATATGCCAAGGAAAATAGAGTTCCTATTATGAATAGCCAGACAAAAGAATTACTGGTAAGTCTAATAAAAATTGCTAAGCCTAAAAAAATACTTGAAATAGGTACAGCTATAGGATATTCTTCCTTAATATTTTCTAAGTATTCTGATGCACAGATTACAACAATAGAAATAGATGAAGAGACTGCAAAAATAGCAAATAATAATTTTAAGAAATATAAAACAAGCATCAACTTGATAAATAATGATGCTATGAAAGCCTTGAGAAGTATTGATCAAGGCTTTGATTTTGTTTTCATAGATGCTAATAAGTCTAGATACCTAGACTATTTTAAAATAACAAGCAAATTATTAAATGAGGGAGGGATCATTGTTGCAGATAATGTACTTTTTAGAGGTGAAGTTTGTAATGATGATCTGATAGAAAAACGAAAGATAACTTTAGTTAAAAATTTAAGAAAATTTTTAGCCTATATAACAAATAACGAGGATTTCATAAGTTCAATTATCCCCATAGGTGATGGACTTACAATCAGCGTAAGGAGATAAAATGGAAAATAAAAAAGTAGAACTACTTGCCCCCGCGGGAGATTTTGAAAAACTACAGACTGCTATAAAATTTGGGGCGGATGCAGTTTATCTTGCCGGAGATAACTTTGGTTTAAGGGCAAATGCAAAAAACTTTAATGATGAAGAATTAAAAAAAGCTGTAGAATATGCTCATTCTAAGAATGTCAGAGTGCATGTTACTATGAATATAATGCCCCATGATGGTGATATGACAGGTATTGTCCAATACCTTGAACACTTAAATACAATCGGTATTGATGCCTTAATAATATCTGACCCAGGTATATTTAATTTAGCTAAAAAACATACAGATATTGATTTACACATTTCAACCCAGGCTTCTGTAACAAACTCAGCTACTGTTAATTTTTGGTACGAAATGGGTGCTAAAAGAGTAATTTTAGCTAGAGAACTATCTTTAAAAGAAATAACTGAGATTAGAGCGAATACTCCAAAAGATATGGAAATTGAATGTTTCATACATGGGGCAATGTGTATATCTTATTCGGGAAGATGCTTATTATCATCATATATGACTGGAAGAGATGCTAATAGGGGAGATTGCGCCCAACCATGTAGGTGGAAATACTCTCTTCAAGAAGAAACCAGACCTGGTGAATATTATCCAATAGAAGAAGATGGTAATGGTGGTACTTTTATCATGAATTCTAAAGACCTATGCCTAATTGAGGAAGTAGATAAATTAATAGAAGCTGGTATAGATAGCTTTAAAATAGAAGGAAGAATGAAGACGCCTTTTTATGTTGCAACCGTAATTAGGTCATATAGACAGGTAATTGATGCATATTATGATGGCAATTTTTCAAAAGAATTAGCAGAAAAATATTTTAAAGAAATAAACAAAGCAAGCCATAGGCACTTCACTAAAGGATTTTTCTATAATAAACCAGATGAAAATGATCAAATTTATGGTACATCTTCTTATATAAGAAATTATGATTTTATAGGTCTTGTCAAAGCTTATGATAAGGATACTAAAATTGCAACAATTGAACAAAGAAATAGGTTTTTCAAAGGTGATCATATAGAAATATTTGGTAATAGTAAGGATTTCTATGATTTTGAAATTGATTATATGGAAGATGAAAATGGCGAAGAAATTGAAGTTGCAAACAAGCCAAAACAGTTAATTAGAATTAAAATCGACTTACCTTTAGAAGTAGGAGATATTTTAAGAAAAGAGATAGAAAAATAAGATAATTTTCATATAAACATTAAAAAAGACGAGGTTTTGTTTCCTCGTCTTTTTAATAATAAGTATCCGCTATTAATCTTCAGAAGGATTTTCTGAAAAATCTGCTCTTGTTCTTCTTGCTTCAACACCAACGTTTGAATTTTCATCAGCTTCATCAGAAATTGATCTAAGATTTTCTTGGTCAGGACTTAGTTTTTTATCTAAAGATTCACCACCGGTTTCTTTGTTTTCTTCTCTAACTTTTTTATCTAGTTCTTTGTTGCCTTTGTATTGGTTGTCATTTGTAACTTTGTTATCTGCCATAATATCTCCTTTTTTATCTACATTAAGCATTCTTATATTAATATGATAACACATTTAAGAAAATTTTACAATCATTTTCCTAATATGACTTCTCTATTAATTTAATAATTTCGACTATAACATCACTTGCTTTTTGCATATGTTCAATTGGTATAAGCTCATAAATGCCGTGAAAATTCATGCCACCAGTGAAAATATTAGGTGTTGGTAGTCCCATAAAAGAAAGTTTAGATCCATCCGTACCGCCTCTTATTGGACTAACAAGTGGAATGATATCTAGATTTTCCATGGCATTTTTAGCAATATCTACTATATCCATATGATTTTTTATAACATCACCCATATTATAATAAGAGTCTGATAGATTTACATCGATAATATTACCATATTTCTTGTTTAGGTAAGAAGCATTATCTTTAATTTCTTCCTTCATTTTTTCAAAAGTATCTCTATCGTGATCACGAATAATATAGTGCAGTTTAGTAATTTCTGTTTCACCCTTTATATCTAATAAATGGAAGAAGCCCTCATATCCTTCAGTATGCTCAGGACGTCTAACATCACCTAATAGTCTATCAAATTCATTTGCAACGCTTATAGAGTTAATCATAGTGTTTTTAGCAGAACCAGGATGTATAGATTTACCTCTTATAGTAATTTTTGCGTCTGCAGCATTAAATGATTCGTATTCTAATTCACCTAAAATTCCACCATCAATAGTATAGGCAAAATCAGCTCCAAACTTTTCTACATCAAAAGAATCACAACCAGTACCTATTTCTTCATCTGGAGTAAAGGCGATTTTTATATCACCATGTTTAATATCAGGGTTACTTAAAATATAATCAATAGCATGCATTATTGCAGCAATTCCCGCCTTATCATCAGAACCTAAAAGAGATTCACCCCTAGTTGTAATTAGGGTAGTACCTACTAAGTCATTTAAGTAAGGGAAATCTTCAACTTTTATAGATTTTTCTTCATTTAGTTTTATATCTCCACCTTCATATTTGATAATTTGTGGATTGTCAATTTTTCCATACATTTCTGGTGATGTATCCATATGTGATATGAAACCAACTTTTGGTAAATCTTTCTCTGAATTGGATTTTATCTCAGAAAATACAAAACCTTCTTCATTAATTTCTGCAACAAGACCCAGGTCTTCAAGTTCTTTTTTTAATTGCCTTGCTAAAACTAATTGGCCTTCTGTAGAAGGTTTTTGAATTTCTCCTTTTTCTGGGTCGCTTTTGGTATCAAAACTTATATAATTTAAAAATCTTTCTTCTATTTTTTTCATAGCATCTCCTTTGTCACTATTATACTTGCAATTGTAAAATGAGCTAAAATTGGTATACTAAATAAGGAAGGTGATAGGATGAAATTAAAGATTATAACAGACAATCAAGTACCAGCTTATGCTACAGAACATGCCGCTGGTATTGACTTATATTGTAAGACTAAGGATGACATTACCATTAAACCTAATGAAACTGTTAAGGTACATACTGGGTTAAAAGTAGAGATACCTGAAGGATTTTTTGGTGCAGTTTATCCAAGATCATCTACAGGAGTAAAAAGACAGCTTATGCTCGCCAATACATTGGGTGTAATTGACTCTGACTATAGGGGAGAATTAATGATGTTTTTTTATAATTATGGTAAGGAAGAACAAATTATTAAAAACGGAGAAAGACTTGCTCAGTTAGTAATTCAACCTTATTTAAGATGTGAAATTGAAGAAGTAGAAAATTTATCAGCAAGCCAAAGAAATGAAGGCGGATTTGGTTCTACAGGAAGATGATGAATAAGTATTATAAATTATTTAAAAAGAATAAATACAAACTATTTCTATTGGGATTATTTGCTATAGTACTAGTCTTTGTTGCCATATTTATTAAGAAAAAGTATGAAGATATGACAATGTCAAAATATAATAATAATATTGTAATAATAAAGGGAAATGGCGATGAACTAAAGTCTTTTTCGATCAAAGAATTGAAATCTTTAGGCTCGAACAAGACTGAAGTATACATTAATAATGGTCTAGAAAAAGTAGAGATTGAAGGTATATCCTTAGAGAAGCTAATAGGAAACTTAGATTATAACTTTAGAGATAGACCAACTATAGAAATAGAAGACACCAACGGGAGTGCAACAAGATATCCTATGTCAGTAGCGCTTGAAGTAGATAGAATATATTTAGTTTATAAAATAGAGGGACAGCCTCTGCTTGAATTTAATCCTTCATATGGCACTTTAGCAATAATCGATACAAACTCTAAGAGTGCAAGTAGCTGGATAACAAATGTTAAAACCTTAAACTTACAATAACTAAGCTCATGATAATTCATGAGTCTTTTTTCTTAAGAGGTATAGTAGAATAGAGAGGTATAAGATGAAAAGCAAGTTTAAATATGAAAAGTTAACTCCAATGTTAAAGCACTATGTAGATATGAAAAAAGATTTTAAAGATGCCTTACTCCTTTATAGAGTAGGTGATTTTTATGAAACTTTTTTTGATGATGCTATAATAACTGCTAAAGTATTGTCTTTGACCTTGACAGGAAAAGAATGTGGTCACGAGGATAGGGCGCCTATGTGTGGTGTACCTCATCATGTAGTTGATTCTTATGTAAATAAACTTGTGAAAAAAGGATATAAGGTAGCCTTATGTGATCAGGTAGAAGATCCAAAAGAGGCTAAGGGCCTTGTAAAGAGAGCTATAACTAAGGTAATAACTCCAGGAACTTTAACCGATATAGAGTCTCTTGATAGAAAAGAAAACAACTATCTTTTATCAATTTTCGAAAATGAATATGGTATAGCTATGTCTTATTGCGATATATCTACAGGAAAGCTTGTATGTCTTGAAATAAAAGCCTTAAGCAAGAGCTTAGGTAAAAAAGCGATTGATCAAATTGAAAAGATAAATCCAGCTGAACTAGTTATAAATTCAAATTATTCCAATCAAGATTTAAAACAATACTTTAATTTAAATAACAATATTTTTCTTAATTACATTAATTTTACTAGTGATTTTGAAAATAGGATAAAAACCATAGTCAAATATTTGGGTAAGGAAAATTTAGAAAAGATATCAGATAAGAGACTTGCAATAATTTCTTTAGCAAATCTACTTGACTATATATATAAGTACTACAATGAAAAATTAGAACATATTAATAATATTGAACTTTTAAAGATCAATGAATATATGGAAATAGAAGCTAATACGAGAAAAAATCTAGAGCTTACTAGAAACCTAAATAACAACAGCAAGGAAAATACATTAATCTCCCTGTTAGATGAGGCAGATACAGTAATGGGATCTAGGCTAATTCACGATTGGTTAGAAAGACCCTTAATAGATAGAGATAAGATACAACGTAGGCTTGACTTAGTGGATGGATTTTATAAGGATAATATTTTATCTAGGAATGTGTCTAATATTTTTGATAGCATATATGATTTAGAAAGAATACTTGCTAAAATCTCTTATAAAAGAGCAAATGCAAGAGATTTAATTTCCTTAAAAAATTCATTGAAGGATATACCTAAATTAAAGGATATACTAAAAAATTCAAATAATAAGCTAATATCAGCCCTAGGTATAAATTTACCGGATATAGATGATATTTATAATTTAATAGATAAGTCAATAGTAATTGAGCCGCCTATAACAATAACTGAGGGCAATCTTATAAAAGAAAAATATAGCCAAGACCTAGATGATCTTAAAAATTTATCAAATAGCGCAGAAGAAAGACTTTTAACTTACGAGAAGGAACAAAGAGAATTAACTGGAATTAAGAATTTAAAAGTTATTTACAACAAAAATAATGGTTATTCTATTGAGGTTACCAAAGCAAATACAGACAAAGTTGATAAGTCGTATATTAGAAAGCAAACATTAAAAAATCAAGAAAGATACACTACAGAGGAGTTGGAAAATATTAGCTCTATAATTCTTAATGGAAAAGATAAGATAAATACCCTTGAATACCACTTGTTTAATGAAATTATAGATAAAATATTAGAATCGACTTCAAGACTTCAAGCTTTATCAAAACTTATAGCAAATGTTGACTCTCTAAATTCATTTGCAAAAATTGCTTTAAAATACAATTATGTAAAACCGATAATAAATGATGAACCAGTAATAAATATAAAATCTGGAAGGCATCCAGTAATAGAGCGAAATCTTAAAGAAAATGAATTTATAGCAAATGATACAGATATAGGTCAAGATGATAATTTAATTCAGATAATAACTGGTCCAAATATGGCGGGTAAATCGACATATATGAGACAAACAGCCCTTATAATAATAATGGCACAAATCGGTTCGTTTGTACCTGCGAGTAAGGCCCAAATAGGCATTTGCGATAAGGTATTTACAAGGATTGGAGCAAGCGATAATATATCAAAAGGTCAGTCTACTTTTATGCTTGAGATGAATGAAGTTTCCAATATTTTAGAAAATTCAACAGATAGATCATTTGTGATATTAGATGAAGTTGGAAGGGGAACAAGCTCTGATGATGGCCTAAGCATTGCTATGGCCTTGGTTGAATACTTGTCAAAGCATAAAAAGGTTAAAACTGTTTTTGCTACTCATTTTCATGAATTAACTATTCTAGAAAATGAACTTGATAATGTAACAAATCTTAAAATAGAAATACTTGAAGAAAATAATAACTTAGTGTTTTTAAGAAAGATAAGTAAGGGAAAATCTGACAGGTCCTATGGTATAGAAGTCGCTAAACTAAGCGGGTTACCTGATGAGATAATAGATAATGCAAATAATATAATGAATAGGTTATCAAATGAGGATTTCTACGAGGTAGACAAGCAAAAAGAGCTTAAAAATTCAATTGATGAAATAAAGGATAAAAAATTAGAAGATTTAAGAAATCTATCAGAGGAGATAAATATTAATGAACTTACTCCTCTAGAAGCACTAAATAAACTTAACATATTAATAGAAAGAATAGGTGAATTATAGTGCCCATAATTAGACTCGACAAGGATACAATAGAAAAGATCGCAGCAGGAGAGGTAATAGAATCTCCACTTTCTGTTGTCAAAGAACTAGTTGAAAATTCGATTGATGCAAATAGTAAAAATATAACCATTGAAATAAGAAATGGTGGCAAGTCATATATAAGGGTTACTGATGATGGTTCTGGCATCGAAAGTGATCAGCTGGAACTTGCCTTTAAAAAACATGCTACAAGTAAAATTACTGGTTTTGATGATTTATATAGGATTGACTCTCTAGGTTTTAGAGGAGAGGCTCTACCAAGTATAGCAGCTGTAAGCAAACTTACAGCAATCTCTAAAACTGAGCTTGCACCTATAGGTAGTAAGTTAACATTTTACGCAAAGGAAACTAATAAGAGCTCCATAGCAACAAATAAAGGCACAAGTATTATCGTGGAGGATTTATTTTATAACATGCCTGCAAGGAGAAAATTCTTAAAATCTGACCTAGCAGAGTCAAATAAAATTACAAAGCTTCTATATGCTTTTGCTATAGGTTATCAAGATATATCATTTAAATATATAAAAGATGATAGATTACAATTTAGATCAAGTTCAAATACATCATTCAAGTTAAGTATTGCAGACCTTTTAGATAGTTTACTTGAAGAAAATTTGATAGAATTAAGTGATAATAATGATATTTTTAAGATAAAAGCATATATATCAAACTCAAACTATTATCGTGGAAACAGATCGATGCAATATATATTTGCAAATAAAAGGTTGATTGAAAATGATGAAATAAATTGGGCAATAGAATATCAATATCAAGGCTTGATTCCAAGTGGAAGGTACCCAGCCTTCTTCTTATTTATAGATACCAATCCCAAAAATATAGATGTAAATATTCATCCTAATAAAAAAATAGTTAAATTCTCCTACGAGGCAGAACTTATTGATCTCATAACTAATTCAATTAATAAGACTTTTCAAAAAAATAAAGATATAAAAACCATTAGACAGGAAAGTCCCAAGGAAAATAAAAGTCTTGATTTTAGTGATTATAAGGCTATACTTGACAAATACTCTCCAGTTGAAAATTTAATTAGAGAAAGTCCGAGGGATTATTCGACTGAATATTCTGATAACTTTTTTGATGAATCTTTACCATTGGATTTAGGGGATTTAGAAGATAATAATGATTTTCATGAAGAAGTTATCGAAGAGAAATTTATAGACGATATACCAACTTATAAGACAAGTTTATTTTCAAGGTATTCAATCTTTGAAGAAAAAGGTAAAGCCTATATACTCGATCATAGAAGAGCGGATGAGAAAGTTAGGATGTCTAAATATATTAGGGAATTTAAAGAAGGGAATATAGCAAAACAGGTTCTCACAGATCCAATAGTCATAGAACTTAAAGTCGATGATGTAAAAAGAGTTAAAGATAAGGTCCAACTTTTTGAGAATATGGGTTTTGATTTAGATTTTATTACGAATAGTAAATTAATAATAAGAGAAATGCCTTTGATATTTGATTTACCAGAAAATGGAGATTTCTTTTATGATTTGCTAGATCTAGATTATGATGACTCAAATAAATTTTTATATAAAAAATTTAGAAAATTAGCAAAGGCTTTATCATTTAGAAAAGGCCACACAATAAACGAAGAAGAGGCTTTATCACTTTATAAAAAGCTTATGGACGAGGAAAATCCATATAAAAATTACGATGGACAAGCTACTTTAATTATGATAGAAAGTAAAGATTTGGAGAAATATTTTGAAAGATAAACTTATAATAATAACAGGTCCTACTGCAAGTGGAAAGAGTGATATAGCTATAAATTTAGCTAGAAAAATAAACAGCCAAATAATTTCTTCTGATAGTCAACAAGTCTACAGATATATGGATATAGGAACAAACAAGGTTGATGATTTCACGGTGGATCATCATCTAATAAATCTTGTTAATCCAGATGAGAATTTTACAGTTGAAGATTTTAGAAATGAGGCCCTTAACATTATTAGAAAATTAAATGATAATGGTCTTACCCCGATTATGACAGGTGGAACTGGATTTTATATAGATTCTATTTTATTTGATATGAATTATGGGAATGTTAGTAAAAATCAAGAATTAAGAGATAAGTTAGATTCTGAAGCAGATGAATTTGGAAATGATTATTTATTTGAGAAACTAAAGGAGGTTGATCCAGAAAGTGCAAGTAAATATCATCCGAATGAGAGGAATAGAATAATAAGAGCTCTTGAAATTTATAAGGAAACAGGTGTAAAGGCTTCAGTTCAAAGGACTGGAGAAAGAGTCCTAAATAATGATATAGACCCTATTTTGTTTTTCTTAAATTACGAGAGTAGAGATATATTGTATAAAAAAATCAACATTAGAGTTGAGCAAATGATTGACCAAGGCCTTATTGAAGAATTTAAATATTTGATTGAAAGGTTTAATCTTACACCTGATAACCAGTCTATGTCTGCAATAGGATACAAGGAAATATTTCCATATATAAATGGAGAAATAAATAAGGATGAGTTAATAGAAACTATCGCTCAAAATACAAGACGATACGCCAAAAGACAAATAACATGGATGAAAAGATATAAGAATTATCCATTTTGCCACGAGATACTAATGGACAAACTTAGTAAAGAAGACGCAGAAATGATAATAGAAAGCATAATAAAGGATGTTTATGGACTATAATGATATTTACAATAATTATAATTTAGATGATTCTTTTGATAAAATTATAGAAGACTCAGAGAAAGAATTAAGAGAAATATTTGAAAAGCACGAGGCTATTAGTGAATTTAACCAAGCTAAGGTTCTGAGTGCTTTTAATAAGAATGCTTTACAAACAAGTGATTTTAACTCTTCCACAGGTTATGGATATGCAGATACTGGTAGGGATACTATAGAAAATATCTTTTCAAGTATCTTTAAGGCTGAGGATAGTTTGGTAAGACCCTCTATTGTATCAGGTACTCATGCTCTATCTATTGTTTTATTTTCACTATTAAACTATGGTGATAAACTTTTATCTATAACTGATGATCCATATGATACAATGCAGCAAGTAATAGGTATAGCTGGAAATAAAAAAGGAACCTTGCTTGAAAAGGGAATCTTGTATGATAAACTTGACTTAAATGATGATGGATCAATCAAATATGAAGAGATTAAAGATAAAATAGATGATAAGACTAAGGTCATTCTAATTCAAAGATCGACTGGTTACAGCCAAAGAAGAGCCTTTACAATAGAAGAGATAAAAAAGGCTATAGATGAGATTAGAATATCCAACAAAGATGCTATTATTTTTATTGATAATTGTTATGGAGAATTTACTGAAGATAAGGAACCTATAGAAGTTGGCGCTGATATAATAGCAGGATCATTAATTAAAAATCTTGGTGGGGGAATAGCGGTGACAGGAGGTTATATAACTGGGAAAAGTGATCTCATAGAATATTGTTCAAACACCCTTACAGCCCCAGGCATTGGTAAGGATGAAGGGTTAAGTTTTGGAACAAATAGATTGGTTGCAGAAGGTTTATATTTTGCCCCTCATGTGGTGAAAGAATCAATAAAGGTAGCATTATTATTTGCATCTGTATTTACTAAATTAGGCTATAATGTAACTCCTAGATTAGAGGATCCAAGGTCTGATATAATATTGGCTATAAGGCTAGAAGACCCAGACAAACTTAAAACTTTCTGCAAGGCAATCCAAGAAGCTTGCACTGTTGATTCAACCTTTGTACCTGAAGCCTATCCAATGCCTGGATATGAAGATCCGGTTATAATGGCAGCAGGTGGCTTTGTCGAAGGTGCCACATCTGAATTGTCAGCAGATGGACCATTAAGAGAGCCATATATGGCTTATTTGCAAGGTGGACTTAATTACTATCATGGGAAATTAGCTCTAAAGATAGTCTTAAACAGATTAAAAAATAATAATTTAATATAAATTTTATCGCCCAAAGAGCTTCTTGCTTATAAGGGCGATTTTTATTATAAGTTCAGTTTAGATAAAGGGTTCTTATTAATTGCATTCTTAAGATCTTCATCATCTAGGTGGGTGTAAATTTGTGTGGTAGATACTGAGACATGTCCTAAAATATCTTTTAGGGCTCTTATGTCAACATCTCCATACTTATACATTAGAGTTGCAGCGGTGTGTCTTAACTTATGGGTTGAGTATATACTTGTGTCAAAGCCGGATTTCTTGAGGTATTTGTCTATTGTAGCCTGGACAGCTCTATTTGAAATTCTCTTTTTCCTAGTAGATATAAATAGTGCATTTATATTATCGTCTTTAAGATAATCAGACCTAATTATAATATAGGAATTGATGAGGTCTAAGCAATTTTTGGTTAAATAAACCGTGCGCTCTTTATTCCCTTTTCCTATAATATTGAAACTATCTTTATTAACATCAGATAAGTCTATACTTACTAACTCTGATAGACGCATGCCGGTGGTTAAGAAGGTAAAAACCATAGCAAGATCTCTAGATCTTAAAAATTCATTCTTTTCTTTATTTATTTCGTTAAGTAAGACCTCAGTCTCTGCAAGAGTTAAATAAACAGGTTGTCTTTGGCTGATTTTAGGGTTTGTGAGTTTGATGGCGTTGTTAGTATCTATGATTTCAATTTCATTGTACATATATTTATAGAAAGATTTGATAGCTGAAATTTTTCTTGACCTAGTGGTAGCTGAATCATTTTTATCATTGTCTAGATAAGAGAGGAATGCATAGAAATCTTGCATGGACATCTGTTCGAAAAACTTACTATCTATATAGGAATTTATTTTGGTAAAATTAAAATTTTTAATGTAAGAGTCTTTGTCTCCAGAATATATTTTTCTTATAATTTCAAATTCGATAAACATCATAAGATCATATTCATATTCCTTAATGGTAGATACAGAAAGACCTTTAATGGATTTTAAATAGTTTAGGTAATCTATAAGTATAAGGGGTTTAACAAATTTTTCCATAATTACTCCTGATAATATTTATAAAAATCTTAAAAATGACTTCACATTAATATTTATATAGGTATTATACTCAAAGTTTAATCAAAAACAAATTATTGCACAAAATTGTTATTTTGTGCAATAATTATTCGGCTTAAGTACATCCTATTCTCAGACTTTTTTGAAGAAATGTTTCATTGGATAAGGTGATTTTCATGATGCACTTCTACGGATTTTTTAGTATGATTGTATCATTTGTAATTTAAACTTTGATCAAGTTGGAACTTAGATTTGAATTTTTTTATTTTTTCAAGTTAAAATCCTTAAAACTAATTTTCATTAGAGATTGAAAATATACACGCTCTATTTTGACTTCTAAGCGATTTTAAATTTTTAATGGTGTATTTATACCTTTAAAATTCCACTAAAAAACTGCCAAATCACTTGGCAGTTTGTTTAAATAATTAATTAAACATTATTTTGCAAAATCTATCGCTTTGGACTCTCTTAATAAGTTCACTTTGATTTCACCTGGATACTCTAATTCATTTTCGATTTTCTTTGCAATATCTCTAGCTATTACAACCATTTCGTCATCTGATACCTTGTCTGGTTTGACTAATATTCTTAGCTCTCTACCAGCTTGTAGAGCAAATGATTTTTCAACACCATCGAATGAATTTGCAATTTTTTCTAGATTCTCAAGTCTCTTGATATAATTTTCAAGACTTTCACGTCTAGCACCTGGTCTAGCAGCGCTTATTGCATCTGCTGTTTGAACTAGGATTGATTCAACGCAATTTGGTTCAACATCTCCATGATGTGATTCTATAGCGTTAACTACGTATTTGTTTTCGCCGTATTTAATAGCTGCTTCCACACCCAGTGTGATGTGTGTACCTTCTTGTTCTTGGTCTATAGCTTTTCCAAGATCGTGTAGCAACCCACCACGTCTAGCTAATTGAGCATCGGCACCTATTTCTTCAGCTAGCATTCCAGCTAAGAGCGCTACTTCTACAGAGTGATTCAAGATATTTTGACCGTAGGATGTTCTAAATTTCATCTTGCCCACCAGCCTTATTAACTGTGGATGAAGATTCATTATTCCTACTTTTTCTGCAGCTGCCTCACCATCTTCTATGATTCTAGCTTCTACTTCGTCTGTAGCCTTTTGAAGCATTTCTTCAATTCTAGATGGATTTATTCTTCCATCTTGAATTAACTTCTCTAGTGCAACTTTGGCTATTTCGCGTCTTACAGGTTCAAAACATGATATCACTACTGCTTCTGGAGTATCATCTATTATAAGGTCTACTCCTGATGCTTGTTCGAAAGCTCTTATATTTCTACCTTCACGACCTATAATTCTACCTTTCATTTCATCTTTTGGAAGGGAGATTACAGATACTGTATTCTCTGAAACTTGCTCTGGGGCAAATCTTTGGATAGTGGTAGCTAATATTTCTGTTGCAATCTTCTTACTTTCAGATTTAATTCTTTCTTCAGCTTCCTTTATCATTCTAGCTGATTCGTGAATTGTCTCTGATTTTACTCTAGCTAATATAATTTCTTTAGCTTCATTGTTGGTTAGTCCAGCGATATTTTGTAGCTCCAACTCTTGTTGTTCTATTAACTTGTCAATTCTTTCTTCTTTTTGTTTCAATTTTTTCTGATCACTAGAGATTTGATCAGACTTCTTGTCAATCAATAAAGATCGATTGTCTAAACTTTCTTCTTTCTTTATCAAACGTGCTTCTCTTTTGTTAAGTTCGGCTCTTGTTTGATTTAGCATTTCTTCATTTTCAGATTTCAACTTTGATATTTCATCTTTAGCATCGATTAGAGTTTCTCTTCTTAATGCTTCTGCTTGTTTATTAGCGTCATCTATGATTTGCCTACTTAAATTTTCGGCACTACCAATCTTAGATTCACCAATTTTCTTACGATAAAGATAGCCAAAATAAAAAGCTAACAATACGAAGGCGACAACTATGATGAGAACAACTATTGGATTTAAATTATCAAACATCATATCACCTCCAATAATATGGAAAATTCATTCCAATAATTATTATACCCGATTTTTATAATTATACGAAATAGTTTTCATTTGAAATAAAAAAAGCAGCCTAAGCTACTTTTTGTGAGGTATTATCCTTGCAGGAGAGCCAACTGCAGTTGAATCATTTGGAACATCAGTAAGAACAACAGAGTTTGCCCCAATCATGCTGTTATCTCCTATGTGAATATTGCCTAGCAATACAGCACCAGCTCCTATCATTACATTGTTACCGATAGTTGGATGCCTTTTAACTTTTTTATTTGTAATTGCGCCTAGAGTTACTGAATGATATATTAAGACATCATCACCAATTTCAGCTGTTTCTCCAATAACTGTTGCCATTCCATGGTCTATGTAACATCTGCGTCCTATTTTAGCTCCTGGATGGATTTCAATACCAGTTTCCATTCTAGCTTTATAGGCGGTTTCCTCTGCCTCATACAATTTACCCTCTAGATATAAATTATGAGCAATATAATGGGCTAGTAGAGCCTTAATTCCAGCAGAGAAGAGGACTGCCTCCTCTTTACTCTTTAATGCTGGATCTTTTTTTAGGGCGTTTTCTATTAATTCTTCTTTATATTGGTTATAATTTAACATTTCCGTATAACTCAGTTGATAGATATCTCTCACCCGTATCAGGTAGAACAGTTACCACAACTTTCCCCTCTCCTAATTTATCTGCTATCTCTATAGCGCCTTTAACATTGGCACCCGATGATATACCAACAGCTAATCCTTCATTATTTGCTAAAAATCTAGACATTTCTATTGCATCATCACCTTTTACATCTACTATTCCATCGACTATATCAAAATCAAGGTTCTTTGGTATGAAGTTACCACCTATACCTTGGATCTTATGGCCGCTGGCCTTGCCTCCTGATAAAAGTGGACTTTCAGCAGGTTCTATAGCGTATATTTTAGTGCTTGGATTTACTTCTTTTAATTTTCTACCAACTCCTGTTACAGTTCCTCCTGTACCTACTCCTGCTATAAAGGCATCTGGACTAATTTCAGCTAGAATTTCAGGCCCAGTTGTTTCATAGTGTGCTTTGATATTAGCAGGATTTGAAAATTGGTCCGGCATGAAATAGCCGTTTTCTTCAGCTAATTCTTTAGCTTTATCAACGGATCCTTGTAATGCGCCTTCTGTAGTTCTTATGACTTTAGCGCCATATGCCATAGCAAGTTTTGCTCTTTCTATACTCATAGATGCAGGCATAGTTAGGATTAAGTTGTAACCTTTTGCAGCTGCTAGAGCAGCAAGGGCTACACCAGTGTTACCGCTAGTAGGTTCTACAATTGTTCCGCCTTTTTTTAATTCTCCACTTTTTTCTGCTTCTTCTATCATGTAAAGAGCAATCCTATCCTTGATTGAACCAGCTATATTGTTTTTTTCTACCTTTACATAAATATCAGCTCTTCCCTCTTTTTTAAGAGAATTAAGCTTTAGTAATGGTGTGTTACCTATTAGTTCTGTTGGATGATTTTTAATAGTCATAAATATCCTTTCTTTTTATATATAATCATTAACAAATGATTTAAAGTGTTATTTCTTACATTTTTACTATACTTTAAAAAGCAATCTTTTAAAATTTTTATAAAAAAAGAGAGCACAAGGCTCTCTATATTAAGTATTTTAATTTAATTGAGGTGCTTTCCCAGTTTTTCTTAATTTATCTAACTGTTCCAAGGCGAATTTTAATGAGTCTTCAGGTGCTTTTGCTATTTTTTTCATTTTTGTTTTACCAAATAGGTTTGTATAAGAACCATCTGCCCAAAAGATATTTCTTTTAAACATTGCTGTAATTAGAGCATAAATTGGATTTAGAAGATTTACAAATGCAAAAGGGAAGAAGTTTATAGGGCTTACACCTAGAGTTTTCATTTGGTATGCACCGCAAGCAGTCCAAGGAAACATTACAGCCCATAGGGTGCCTGCATCTTCTAGAGTTCTTGATAACATATTACGAGAAAGTCCAAGTTCATCGTACTTATCTTCGTATAAAGGAGCTGGTACTCCAATTCCTAAAAATTGGTCACACATGGTAGCATCACAGAAAATTGATGTAAGCATGGTTAAACCTACTAGACCACCAACTGTATCAATTTTTTCTTTTAAGTGAGAGAAAAGTTTCTCAATTATACCAGCTTTTTCTAATGCTCCTCCAAATGAAACTGCCAGGAGTATGAGATTAACTGTCCACATTTGATTATCCATTCCTCCTTTTGCAAGTGCCTTGTCTACAAAGTCGTTTCCCGTTTCTATACTTGGTCCGTAGTGAAGGATAGTAAATATTTCAGCAAGTGATCTTTGCTTTTGAAAAATCATTGAAAATACTAAGCCAACGCATACAGAAATAATTACTCCAGCAAGACCTTCAATTCTTAAAACACAAAGTAAAATAATTAATAATATTGGCAAAAGAACTAGTGGATTTAAATTAAAATTGCTTACGAGTGCACTTTTTATTCCTTCAGCTATATTTGGATCATAGTTTACAACATTAGCCCTAAGTCCTATTAGGCTATAAAGGATAAGGGAGATTATAAATACAGGGCCTGTTGTAGAAACCATTGCTGTTACGTGATCAAATAATCCTGTCTTAGCAACACCAGCTGCAAGGTTCGTTGTATCTGATAATGGAGAAAATTTATCTCCAATGTAAGCTCCTGATATTACCATGCCAGCAGTTATTGCAGGATTTATTCCAAGGCCTTGGCCTATAGTCATAAAGGCTATACCTATTGTAGCTGTTGCAGTCCAAGATGATCCACATGACAGACTGACAAGAGCTGTTATTATACACCCAATTGGTAGAAAAAGTTTTGGATTTAATAACTCTAAACCATAGTAGATTAGGGCAGGTATCGTTCCAGAAATCATAAAGGATGATATTAATAAACCAACAGTTAATAATATTAAAATGGCATCTAGAGTTGTTCTAATTCTATCTATCATTCCATCAAGCATTTCTCTAAAGCTTCTTCCACACATTAGACCTACAAGAGAAGCTACCATAATTCCGCAGATAAGTGGAAGGTGGGCTGCATCATAAATATATTCCTCACCATTTTTGGCGATTACAAAGACATAAATCATTAGACTTACCATGGTAAATATTGGAAGGAGTGCTTCAAATAAATTTGGAAGTCTAATTTTACTTTCGTTTTTCATAATAACTCCTTAAATACATTATCGTAATAAATTATATATATATATACTACACTTTATTGATAAAAAAATCAACTATTAATTTAATTTATCATTTAAATAATTCGTTACTTAGATTGGTGAAGATCAACGGTCATAAGATTCTTATACTATTTAGGCTGAATTTAGAGGCCTAAGCTTATATTATTTAATAAAAAAATCTCTCACAAGGCATTATTCTACACCTTATGAGAGATTTATTAGAGATATAATCTCCTAATATTAAATTATAGGTTCATTTGACCTGCTACTTCTGCTGCGAAGTCTTCTTCTTTCTTTTCAAGACCTTCGCCTACTTCAAATCTAGCAAATCTTCTAATTTTGATGTTTTCTCCAACACCATTAGCTGTATCTCTTAGTAATTGTTCTATTGTTTGATCAGGATTTTTAATGAATGCTTGATCTAGTAGGCATACTTCAGAGAACCATTTTTTAAGTCTTCCTTCAACCTTTTTCTCAGCTATCATTTGTTTTTTATCTTCTGGCATATTTTCATTTGCCTCATTCATAGCTTGTTTGATTAGGATTTCTTTTTGTTCAGCTACATCTGCTTCGTCAGCATCTGCTTCTGATATATATTTAGGATTGCTTGCAGCAATGTGCATAGCAAGGTCTTTAGCAAATTGCTTAACAGAATCTGTGTTTGCTGAGAAATCAGTTTCAGTATTGATTTCTACAATTACACCAATTTTATCATTGTGGATGTAAGAACCAATAACACCTTCAGCAGCAATTCTACCTGCTTTTTTGTCTAGTGTAGCTTGACCTTTTTCTCTAAGGATTTTTTGAGCCTTATCGATGTCACCGCCGGCTTCTTCAAGGGCCTTTTTACAGTCCATCATTCCAGCGCCAGATCTCTCTCTTAATTCTTTTACTAATTTTGCACTAATTGCCATCTTTTACCCCTTTATTATTCTGCTTCGTTTTCTTCGAAAGCTTGTGTTTCAATTTCTTCAGCTGCTTCTTTTAGTTCTTCTTCAGAAACTTCTTCTTTAGTTTCTATAGAATCATCAGCTTCTTCAGCATCGTCTTCAAATGCTTCCTCGTCTGCTGATGGGTCAAATTCGTTACCTTGATTAGCTTCTATTACAGCATCTGCCATAACTGATGTTATAAGCTTTACAGCTCTTATTGCATCATCGTTTCCTGGTATTGCAATATCAACTAAATCTGGGTCACAGTTTGTATCGACAATTGCAACTACTGGGATTCCAAGAATTTTAGCTTCATGTACAGCTATAGATTCTTCACCTGGATCAACTACGAATAATACATCTGGTAGTTCAACCATATCTTTGATACCGCCAAGGTTTCTTTCTAGTTTATCCATTTCTTTTTGATATTGTAGAACTTCTTTTTTAGGTAGAAGATCAAATGTTCCATCTTCTTCCATCTTTTCATATCTTTGAAGTTTTTCTACACTTTTTCTTATTGTTTTGAAGTTTGTAAGCATTCCACCTAACCATCTGTGAGATACATAGTATTGACCAGATCTCTTTGCTTCAGTTTGGATAGAGTCTTGTGCTTGTTTTTTTGTACCTACAAATAGAACCTTACCTCCATCAGCTACTATATCTCTAATAGCTTTGTAAGCATCTTCTATTTGGTTAGCTGTCTTTTGAAGATCAACTATATAGATACCATTTCTTTCTGTGAAGATGTATTTTGCCATTTTAGGATTCCATCTTCTAGTTTGGTGTCCAAAGTGTACACCGGCTTCTAATAATTTTTTCATTGAAACTACTGCCATATTTACCTCCGTTTGTTCTTCCACTTACTTCAACTGCTTATATAACCTAATAGGCAACGATATAAGCATCCCTAAGTGTGATTGTTGTAGTACTGATATAATATACCCCTAAAAACCTATATTTCAACATTAAAACATAGCTTCTACAAAAGATTTTGAATCAAATTTTTGTAAGTGGTCTATTCCTTCACCAACTCCTATATATTTGACTGGTACTTTAACTTCTACTTGTAGAGGAAATATTACTCCTCCTTTGGCTGTACCATCAAGTTTTGTTAGGATAAGACCAGTTATATCCGTAACATTTTTAAATTCTCTTAGCTGACTTACTGCGTTTTGGCCAGTTGCTGCATCTAGAACCAAAAGATTTTCCCTATGGGCATTGACCGCGTGGGTGTCAATAGTTCTATTTATTTTATCAAGCTCCTGCATAAGATTTTTCTTATTATGAAGCCTACCAGCTGTATCGCATATAAGAACATCCACATCATTGCTTCTTGCAGATTTAATAGCATCAAATATTACTGCAGATGGATCAGCCCCTTCTTTATCAGCAATCATCTCTACATTAGCTCTTTGAGCCCATTCACCCAATTGCTCAATTGCAGCTGCTCTAAATGTATCAGCAGCGGCAAGCATTACGTTTTTGCCTTCTTTTTTGAAATTATTAGCGAGTTTGCCTATTGTTGTTGTTTTACCTACTCCATTTACTCCTATGACTAGGATAACAGTTAAATCACCTTCCTTATAGGTGATTGAATTATCAAGATTGTTCTCATCTAGTTTGCTAATCATTATTTCTTTAAGAAGAGGATAGATTTGCTCACTTTCTTTTATTGATCTTTTCTTTATTTCATCCCTTAGTGTATCAACAATATCAACTGTTGATGTCATTCCAATGTCAGCAGATATTAAAATTTCTTCTAGGTCATCATATAAATCATCGTCGATTTTAACATTCCTTGTGAATAAGTTTTTCAGATTTGATGTGAAATTATCTCTTGTTTTTGTAAGACCTTTTTTTAGCCTTTCAAAGATTGATTCACTTTTTTCTGTAGGTTCATTATCTCCTATAGAATCTGATACTTTCTCATCTTCGTTGGAATTTGAAATGGATTCTGATGTTTTCTCATCTTTTGTTAAATCAATGAATCTTCCTGACTTTTCTTTATCCTCAGTCTTTTTCTCTTGGTTTTGAATTTCTTCTTCAGTATTGAATTTGTTGTATTCATTATAAGAATTATAGGCATTGAAATCATCATTATCTAGATTATTACCAATGGTTTCAGATTCTTCATTATCAGATTTATCCTCAATGGATTCTAACTCTGATTTTTCATCTATTATTTCTTCTTTTTTTTCAATTTTATCTTTTTTCTTTTTTCTTCTTAAAAAATCAAACATTTATACTCCTTAATTTATATTAGCCGGATTGATAGAAACTATAAAAGATGTATCTTTATATTCGTTTATAAAATCATTTCTTATCCACTTTATATGGTCTCTAACTTCATCAAGGTCCTTATCTGAGGCCTTTATAAGAATATTATACCTGAATTTATTATTTATTCTTGATATCTTACATGGGTTAGGTCCGATTATTTCAACATCTAAAAGTTGTTTGTTTACGTCTCTTAGTGTATCAGTCATTTGTTTTGAAATTTCTACTGCTCTTACCCTATCGCTATTTACTACCCTAATAGATATCAAATTTTTATAGGGTGGGTAGGCAAAGGCATTTCTTATATTTAGCTCGCTTTTTAAAAAGCTTGAATAGTCATTATTTTTAACAGCTTGTATAACGAAATTATCTGGTTTATAGGTTTGAATTATCGCTCGTCCTAATTTAGATGACCTTCCTGCCCTTCCAGATACCTGGGTTAGGAGCTGGAAGGCTGTTTCTTGAGCAGAAAAATCTCCTACATTTAAGGAAAGATCAGCTGCTATTATTCCTACTAAGGTTACATTTTCAAAGTCAAGACCTTTAGCTATCATTTGCGTTCCAAGAAGTATATCAATATTACCATTTTTCATATTTTTATACATTTGATCGTATTTGGCTCTGTTGGTTGCAACCATAGAGTCCATTCTGAGGATATTTGCCCCCTTAAATAAGGACCTTACTTCCTCTTCTAGTTTTTCGGTACCAGCTCCAAATTCTTTGATTTTTTTTGAGTGGCAATTTGGGCAAATAGTAACTTGGTTTTTTGTTCGACCGCAATAATGGCAGACAAGTTTATTAACATTTTTATGATATGTCATTGCGACATCGCAGGCTTCACACTTTACGACATAACCGCAAGATCTACAAAAAGTAAAGGAATCATGTCCTATTTTATTTAGAAATAAAATTGTTTGTTCATGGTTTTCTAGATTTTTTCTTATTTCTTCTTGTAATCTCAATGAAAGCATAGAATAATTAGAATTTTTAAGCTCTTCCCTCATATCGATAATTGATAATTCAGGCATGACTTTATTTACCCTTTGTTTGAGAGTTAAGATTTCATATTTTCCATCCATAGCATCTTTCATCGTATTTATCGATGGTGTAGCTGATGCTAGTATTAGTTTGGCATTTTGGTAGTTTGCTCTAAAGTTTGCTATATCACTTGTATGATACTTTGGATCTTGGGCTGATATATATGATTTGTCATGTTCTTCATCTATTATTATGGCGCCCAAATTATTAAATGGAGCAAAGATTGCTGATCTGGCTCCTATGGCTATTTTTACTTCACCATTTTTTATCATTCGCCATTGGTTAAATCTTTCTTTTGGAGTTAGCCTTGAGTGCATAATTGCTATTTTTTGTTTAAATCTACCCACAAATCTCTCTATGGTTTGAGGTGTTAGGGAAATTTCCGGGACCAAAATGATGGCTTCTTTACCTTCTTTAATAGTTTCTTCTACAACTTGTAAAAATATTTCTGTTTTACCAGATCCTGTTACACCGAATAACAAATATTTACCACTAGCTTTTGACTCTATTTTGTTAAAAGCCTTTGCTTGCTCTTCATTTAAAACATGGCTTTTGTAGTCTTCGTGGTCGACTATTAGGGATTTTTCACTTTCTTTTTCAAATTTTTCAATAATATTTTTATCTTCTAGAGATTTTATCGATGAATTACTTGCAGAGGTGGCCTGTAAAAGGATTTTTTGTTCACTTGTACCATTTTCCTTAAGATATGATACAATTTCTATTTGTTTTTTAGCATTTTTAGGCAGTGAAGCTTTATTATCTATAAGCTTAATAAAGGTATCGTAGGATACTTTATGTTTATCTTTAGCATCATATATAAGCTTTACCATATCTTTTTCTAAATAGGAGTAAAGTTTATCTAATTTATCTGGAAACTTTTTGACAAATTCTTCTTTAGATCTTTTGCGTGATAAAAATTTTAGTATTTCATCATCGCTGCTTTTTTTTGTTTGGAAATAAGTGTTTATTTTATCGATCCTAGTTGGTGGCAAAACTTGCTTTAAAGATAGCTGAATTGGAGAAAGATATGTCTTTGACATATAGAAAGCTAGGTCGATTAATTCATCTTCAATTAGCTTATTTTCATCAATGATAGATATAATATCTTTTGTCTTAAAATCCTCATCAAGTTTATCAACAATCTCATAAACAAAAGCAACGCTAGTCTTATTGCCCTTACCGAATGGCACTAAGACTCTCATTGCTCTTTTTAATTTATTATTTAATTTTTCTGGTATATGATAGGTAAAAGACCTATTTAAAAATCGGCTCTTACTATCAATAATTACTTTTGCGTACAATATATCACCTTAACAAATCCAGTATTTTATTTGCTAGCTCACTTTTTGGCATTATATCTAAATTTTTGATTTCATCCTTAGATATAATAGATGCAACATTTGTATCTACATCAAATCCTGCCCCCCATTTTGTTAAGTCATTAGCTATTATATAATCAAGATTTTTCTCATTTAATTTTTTACTAGCATTTTCAATTAAATTATCTGTTTCTGCTGCAAAACCTATAATTGCTTGTTTATCCTTAATTGAACCAAAATATTTTATGATGTCTTGATTTTCAACCAATTCAAGATTGAGGCTATTACCAGTTTTCTTTAATTTTTTATTGCTTACATACTTAGACCTATAATCTACTGGAGCAGCTGACATGATAAGAGCATCTGAATTGCTAAAATCTCTTTCGATTGCATTTTTCATTTCTAAATTTGTTTTTACTTCTATTCTCTTTATGCCATTAACTTTAAAGGGATTTACGGGTCCTGATATAAGTACTACATAGGCTCCACGTTTTCTAGCTTCATTTGCTATATTATAGCCCATTTTACCACTAGAATTATTCGATATGTACCTTACAAAATCTATTGGTTCGATGGTAGGTCCTGCCGTAACTATTATTTTTTTACCTGCTAGATCTTTTTTTGTAAAATAAGAATCTAAGTAGTCAACGATTTCGGATGGCTCTTCCATTCTTCCATCTCCTACAGTATTACATGCTAGTAGACCTGGCTCAGTTTTAATTATCTTTACTCCATCATCTTCTAAGGTCTTTAGATTTCGCTGTGTAGCCTTTGCCTTAAGCATATTGGTGTTCATTGCTGGTGCAATAATTACATCCTTATCACAAGCTAAATAAGATGAGGTAAGAAAATTATCAGCAACACCATTTGCCATTTTTGCTATAGTATTTGCACTTGCAGGAGCTATGAGCATTAAATCAGCCCATTTTACTAATTCTATGTGGTGGACAATTTCGTGGTGGCCTTCAAATAAATCGGTATATACCAAGCATCTTCCCATTGTTTCGAAAGACAAGGGACTTATAAACTCAGTAGCAGATTTTGTCATTATTATTTTAAGATTTACATCTCTCTTTTTTAGCTTTGAGCAGAGGTCTAAAACTTTATACGCTGCTATTCCTCCGCTTACTCCTAAAAGTATATTTTTGCCCTTAAGCATCTTATCTATTTTTCTTAGTAACTTTGCCTTCAATTATTTCATGAAGTGCTTGGGTAACCGGTTTTGCTTCGACTTCTTTTGTAAGTAGAGCAGAACCGTTTACTATTCTTCTTGCTCTTTTTGCGCACATCATACAAATTTCATATCTACTTGGGCTTACTTCTGATAATGTTTTAAATGATGGGTTTTTCATTAATTCTCCTCAAATTCAATATTTTCTTCTCTAAAAACTTTGTGTTTTTCAGCATTGATTATTTCATTTACTGAAGTAATTGCTGAGTTTAAGTGATCGTTTACTACTAAGTAGTCGTAATCTTTGATATGTTCAAGTTCTTTTCTTGCATTAGTCATTCTGATATTTATATCTTCGTCTGTCTCTGTACCCCTACCTACAATTCTTCTTTTAAGTTCTTGCAAGCTAGGCGGTGCCAAAAAAATAAAGACTCCATTATCAGTATTCTTCTTGACATTAAGAGCTCCTTGGACATCTATTTCTAATATTACTATTTTTCCTTCGTTAATTTTATTTTCCACAAATTCTCTGGGAGTACCATAGTAATTGTTATGGACATGAGCGTATTCAAGGAAAGCACCTTTTGAAATCATATCTTCGAATTCTTCATGCGTCTTATAAAAGTAGCTGACTCCTTCAATTTCACCATCTCTTTTTTTTCTTGTGGTTGCTGATACTGAATAAACTAAATTACTTTGTGTATTCATCAAGTCATGAAGGACAGTTCCCTTTCCTACTCCTGACGGACCTGATATTACCAATAAAAATCCCTTTTTCATCGCTCCCCCTTGTTTAAATTATTTTACTTTTATATAGATTTACTTCAAGTATGATGTTATCTTAGTGTATAATATAAATGAGGTGAAAATATGAGTTTTGATGGAATAGTTACAAGAAAAATTGTAAACGAATTAAAAAAAGAGATTCTAGGAGGAAAGATTCAAAAAATTTCTCAGCCTTCTAGATATGATTTAGTTTTAGATATATATTCAATGGGTAAATCTTATAAATTATTGATAAGTGCTAATAATAATGAGGCAAGAATTAATTTTACAAATAAAAAATATGAGAATCCCGAAGTTCCTGATAATTTTTGCATGGTTTTAAGAAAACACCTAAAACAAGGCAAGATTCTAGATATTAAACAAATAGGTCTTGATAGAATTGTAGAAATATCTGTAGGATCTATTGATGAAATGGGATTTGACACTAGCAAGAAGATTATTATTGAAATTATGGGTAGACACTCAAATATTATTTTGACTAACGAATCCTATAAGATAATTGATGCAATAAAAAGAGTAAACCAGGAAATGTCTTCTATTAGAGAGATATTCCCGTCTTTAGAATATCAAAGAATACCAAGTGACAAGATTGATATAACCGATGATAACTTTAATCTAGATATCCTTAGCCTAGATAAAAATATTCCTGATAGCCAAGTACCTTTTAAATTATTTTATCAAAACTACGAGGGTTTTTCTCCTATAGTTGGAAAAGAATTAATTTATAGGGCGGGTATTGACCCTAGAATAAATTGGGGTCTTGTAAGTGAAGATGAGAAAAGTAGGCTAAACACATTGTTTTTAGAGCTTAGAGATGATATTATTAAGGGAAATTTGTTAGCTTTTGATTATAGGGATGATAAAAAAATTAAAGAATTTCATTGTCTGAAATTAACACAATTAAATTTTAAAGAAAATGAATATGAATTTATGAGCCAAGCTATAGATGATTTTTATTCTTTAAATAAAGCGAATGATAGGTTAGATCAGATGAAGTCTGAATTGTTAAAGAAAGTTTCTAGTCATAAAAAATCAGTCAATAAAAAAATTAATATTCTGAATAATAATATCTCAAAGTTACAAAGTGCTGATGAAGCTAGGAAAAAAGCTGACTTACTAGCAGCTAACCAATATAGGATTGAAGAAAAATCTAAAGAAGTAGTCTTGCAGGATTTTTATAACGATAATAAAGCTATTAAAATTAGTTTAGATCCTATGAGATCTCCATGGGATAATATTAATGATTATTATAATAGAGCTAAGAAAATAAAATCGTCTGTAAGCTATGCAAAAAAAGATTTACCAAAACAAGAAGAATTATTAAATTATCTAGAACAACTTTATGATTTCATTAATAGAACTAGCTCAATATCTGACTTAAATGAAATCAGAGAAGAAATGATTGATAATAAACTTATTAAAAGAAAGACTAAAAAGAAGAACAAAGTTAAGTTGTCAAAACCTATGCATTTTAAGACTATAATTGGATCTGATATATATGTTGGTAAAAACTCTAAACAAAATGATTATATAACTCTTAAACTTGCTAGAAAAGATGACTTATGGTTCCACGTAAAAGACCTTCCAGGTTCTCATGTGATTTTAAAAGCTGATAAGATCAAACAAGAGGATATAATAGTTGCTTCCTATCTAGCTGCACTAAACTCCTCGGTTGCTAGTGAAAATAAGGTGGATGTAGACTATACTGAGAAGAAAAATGTTAATAAAGCTAAAGGTGCTAAAGAAGGAATGGTTTATTATGAAAACTTTAAAACTATAACAGTAGACATGAGTTTTGACATAAGTCAAAAAGTTGAAAAATTGGCATAAAAAAAGCGGTTCTTTATGAACTGACCCCCAAAAGTTAGACTAAAAAACTAACTAAAGGAGGTCAGTTTTTAAATGGCAAAATATAGTACAGAATTTAAAATGAAAGTAGTAAAGGAATATTTAGAATCAAGTATCTCATATAA